>JBFFKS010000159.1:0-4296 GCA_041555275.1 Xianfuyuplasma sp.
GGGGGCAATACTACTTCTAAGATATCGACATAGAGGCTCGAATCGCTCCCGAAAATGTGGTAAAAATAAAAGACCTAGTTATAGGTCTTTTTAAGTTATACAGTATTCTAAGTCATGCTTGTTTTTATAGACGTGAAATATTATTCCTTTTTTTGAACTTCATTAGATACTTTTGAATTCACTTTATTTCTTTTAAACACTCTGTTCTTGATGATATTTAGATGTTCCTTTATTTCATCTTTTTGCCTTCTAGTGTTCTCCTGATGTCTCGATTTTATTTTATACGTTCTTTTTTCTTTACGCATATTACTAAGTTCCTCAACAAGTTTCTCATTATCGCTTAATTCTAAATTCTCAGTTTCTATTTTTTTTGCAATAACTTGTAAAGGAGCATCTACAATGCCATAGAAATTTCCTTTATAGTCTTTGACGTCTTGGAGTCTTCTTATGAATTGTGTGTCTTTGTCCAAAGCAATCGAGAATAGTGTAATGTATCGAGAAACAAAATCGCGAATTAATTCTACAATAATTTGAACAATTAAAGATAATGAAGAAAAAACAATTAGTACGTAAGCAAGATCATTTCCGCCGTATCGAATAATTCCAATCATATTTAAAACTAGCATTGAACCATTCACAAGATATTTAAAGATTCTGAAGGTTTTCTTAACTGTTTTGACATTTTCTTTAGCCTTATCTCTATAATGAGACAAATAGTAAATGAAGCCTACTGTTGAAAACAACAGAAGTAATATGTAAATAATTAAGAATGTTAGATTTGAAAGATTGGTATAAATAGAATAGCCATAGTAAGCAAAGAATATACATTGAACCACTATAGTTGTCCAGTACAAAATTTTCTCAATGTCTCTGAGTAGTTTATCCGTTACTGCAAGTGTTCTGTGAAAAATCATTATGTTACAACCCCTTCCCTAGTTAGAGATTTAATATATAATAAATCCCTTCAATTAATAGTATACACCATTCAGATATTTTTGACTATCTCATTTTTTCTCTGAATTAGGAATATATAGTTTCTTGGCGAAGTTCAATATATATCTTCAATTAGCACATGGTTTCATAGATTAATAGATCGTCTACGGATTCAATAGAACATTCTATTCCGACCGAAATATCACTTCAAAGCTGAAGGTCTTTAAATAATCGTTTTACAGTTTATCACTTTTTATAAAGGATAATTGGCGATTACCTATGAAGGTTCATAAAATTAACATAATTAAGTATAAAATTAATAATGTTAATAAAAGTATTTAAAAAATTAATTAAAAAAGACTTGACAATGAATTAAATGTAGTATAATATTAAGGCATATTAAGAATGTTAATGTTTAAATTGAAGAAAACAACAAATCAGGTAAAAAGACTTAAGATAATTAATAAAAGAATAAAAAGGAGGTAGACATATGAATCCGAACGATGCAACTCAAAACTTTTCTAGAGATAGATATAAACGACAATTAGAGTTGATTAAAGAACAAAATAGAGTAAATAATTTTCTTTCAACTCAAAAACTTTACTAAATCGAATTTAGCTTATTGTTATATATATGAATTCTAGAAGCAATTTCAAAAAAAAGTCCAATTGGACTTTTTTTTGAAAAGAAATTTTCTCGCTATTGATAAAATCACGTACTTCAATAGCGCAAATTTGATAGTACTTATTAATCAAATCTGATGGTATAATACAATTGAAGGGTTCGTGTTTATGAAAGATTGTCCTTAAGAAATTTGGTTATTAAAGAATAGTAAGTATTTGGATACATTTTACTGAAAAGTTTTTACAGTCAAGGATTTCTCGATTGTGTAACACAAATGGAAAGGCATCTTGTCGAAAATGGAAAGAGCGGATGGTAGAAAACACACCAAATAACCATTATGATATAGGTGTGGAGGTGAATAATATGGTTCACAAAATAGGAGAAAGAATTCAAAGATTTCGGAAAGAACAAGCAATGTCACAAGAAGAATTTGGAGCAGTTTTAAATGTTAGTAGACAAGCAATAAGTAAATGGGAAAATGGAGATAGTTTGCCTGATGTATATAATTTAATCGCAATTTCAAGATTATTCCATATATCGATTGATGAACTCGTGCTAGGGACACCTACAGCCTTATACTCTAAAAACATTATTCAAGATGTCAGAGAAAAACGAAAAAAATCACTATTGTATGGACGTTTATGTATTTTACTCGCTTCATTAGTTCTCACACCACCATTAATTATAATGGATGCACTAAACGTTAAAAATCCGACATTCGGTGCAGTGGCTGCTGGTGCAATCTCCTTGGTAGGGATTATTACATTTTTTGCAGTTCATTACTTCTTGAAAGCTATGCATTTGAAAGAAGAACTAACCTACTTAGGGAAAATTAAAACCGAAAAATTAAATGCTGAATAGCTAATCGGTTACATCATACAATTGATATCCGAAATAAAAAAAACGCAGTAATTGCGTTTTTTTAATGTAATAGAATGGTTTCTTAGATTACATTACACTGTTGACTACGTCTGGGAAAAAAGTTGAAACTACAACAAATGCTAATATTAAGAAAAAGATGAATGATAATAATTTTTTTCCAGCGACAAATTCAAGACCCACTAGTCCAGCCAAAGCATAAATTAAATATTGTTGAAATAAATTGAAGTAGCCAAGGATATCATCAACTCCAGTAAATGTGAATCCAATCAAAGCATGTAAGTTTTTGAATGCATATAATAAAATGATTACAAAACCTAAAATAGAACCTAAAACGCTATAAAATTTTTTCATGTTTTCCTCCTTGTGATTAATTAATTTTATTATAGTGAATAATGTAGTGATTTTCAAGAGGTTATTGGATATTTAGATTCTCACTGAATTAAGATATGTTTGAAGTTGATGAAAAATTAAGTTTCTTTGTTATAATATAAGTAAAGAGATGAAATGGATTTAATTCTAAACCATTCTACACCATTTTGAATTAAAGAAAGGCGAATTTAGAAATTCTAATCTAGAATAATGAAAGGAGTGAAATAAATGATATTAACAATTATTGGATCCGTTTTAACCATAACGTGGGGAGTTGCACATTTGTTTCCTACAAAAAACGTTGTTAAAGATTTTGGAGATATAAGTGAGGATAATAAAAATATAGTACGAATGGAATGGATTAATGAAGGTGTTACTTTGATTTTTCTTGGGTTATTGTTAATTGTATCAGTAGTTGTAACAGGAGCAGTTGAAGCGTATCTAAATATTCTTGTAATACTGGTTTTAATTGTATTATCAGTAGTCTCATTGAAGACAGGATTTAAAATCAAATTTTTACCGTTCAAGTTATGTCCAGTGATTTTCTTATTATCAGCACTATTTATTGGATTGGGTATCGCAATATAAATAAATTCCGGATAACTTTTTATATCGGTATGAGGATATTGTGATGTTGAATAGCGGCAAGTTCAATCTCTCCCGAAACCATTAATGATAAAGTAAAAGACCTATTCCTAGGTCTTTTTAATCTGTAACTTCAGTTAGTAATGGGATTAGATATGTACCATCAATTGTTCCATTATTAAGCAATGTACTTAGAGAAATATTCTCACCATCTATGCGCATGAACAAAATATGGTCTTTGAGACATCCGTTTGCTTCGTATATATATGTTTTTCCATTGATTAAGAATGTTTCGCTTCCGTTTTGATCACATTCTCCTCCTGCGTATGCATATACAACGTGACTTCCAATGTGGAAATCAAGCCAATAATAATCTGCTTCTTTAGATGAAATCTCTTCAGGATTACGTTTCAATTGTGATAATTTTGGTATTAATGAATCAAGTGTAATCAATCCTTTGTCGAGGGCTTCACGTATGTAGACGTATTCCTCATCATCATTTAAAATAAAGAACATCATACCAGGACTACAACCATAGAATCCGAATCCATAGTTATAAATTTCTCCACTATAATAGACATCTTCCCAATAATTATTACAGAAAAGACCACTTTCTTGTTTTTGATATATTATGTAACCATCAACGGTTTCCTCATCAACAATCACATAACTACTCTCTTTGCATGCACTAAGAAGTAGAAGAAATATTAGAATTATTAGTATCTTCCTCATCATAATCACTCCTTACACTTTTAGTATACCCCTCTTGAAAGAAAAGATAAAGTTAATCAAATCAGAGAAGATAAATATGAAACAGAATTTGAACTATTTTAAACTTTTACATATGTGTTATAATTTAATATAATAAAGATATTGTGATTTTGAGGTGATTTGATGAAAGAA
>JBFFKS010000160.1:0-4291 GCA_041555275.1 Xianfuyuplasma sp.
CGAGAGGAGCCACCATCAAGATTATAACAAAGCCGTTTATTCGGCTTTTTGTTTGCGATTTTTTATTGATTTTTATTGTTTGTCCATGTGTCGCAAAGGGGTTATGTAACTTTATATTTTCTCGCCAGATTAAGTATGTTATAATTATTATAGATGTTTTAGAGGAGGGATTATATGCCGAAAGAATTAAAGAGAAATTCTATAATACTTGTTGTAGTTATTTGTTTATTAGCAATAATTAGTGATATAATCTACGGAAGATTATTTACTAGTTTTCAGGTTATTCCATTTACTCTCTTGTTCTATTTTATTTATGTAAGACATTATCCTTTTGAGACACCTACGAAGCTGTTCATAATGACTATGACAGGAAAAATACTGGGAGGATTTACCATTTTTATTATGTTGGGTGTATTGTTAGCTATTAAGTTACTTGCTATTTTTTGATTTAGAAGTCATTTCATATGTTATCTTTTTTTTTGCAGTAAACGATTGAAAATCCATGTGTCCTTGGTTCAATTCCGAGAGGAGCCACCATTAAGATTATAACAAAGCCGTTTATTCGGCTTTTTGTTTGCGATTTTTTATTGATTTTTTCTGTTTGTCCATGTGTCTCAAACGGGTTATGTAACTTTGCTACGATGAAGTCATTTACTGATTTCTATTTTTATAGTAAAATGTTGAAGAAGGAAGTGATGTTATGAAATTTAATTACCGACAATTTATTCCATCGATAGGTATCATTGTAATATCAATTGTATTTATGTTTATTTGGGGAGCGAATACAGGGAATATTATTTATTTATTTTTTGGGTGTTTGTTGTTTGGATTTAGTATAATGCAATCTCGAACTAAGTAGTTATTGAAACGATACCAATTAGAATTCTTGAAGTCATTTACTGGCTTCCTTTTAAATGATAAAATGACAAAGAAGGAGATGAGTTTATATGAAAAAGAGTTTTAAGGAAAGTATTAATAGTGACATCAAAATATGGGGATTAATCATTATATTATTGAGTGGATTTGTTACATTCATTTTTTGGGAAATCTCTGAATTAATATGGCCTATTAGTGGACCAGAATTCTTTCATAAGAATTTGTTGTACTTTTTGGCTACACCATCTGTAATCTATGTTATTTATATCTTTCAGCATTCTTTTAGAAACATAGCGAACCCGGAAAGAAGATTTTATAAAAAAGATCTTAAAGCTACTGATATAAGTAAGTATGTAAAGCAAATGATTTTAAACATGGCTGGTAAATTTGGGGAAGAACCAATTTTATATTTTGATTATGATTCTGTTGGTACTGATTTAGAGTCTGCAACCTACACTGCAGTGAAATATTTTCTTTCAAAGGAGTTGTATGTGAATGTCATTGAACACGATATTCTTAAAAAAGTAATATTATCATCCTCTGATAGAAAACTGAATATGAAATATATAACTGAGTTAAAACCAAGACTAGAATATACTACTGAATTTTGGTTATTTGAAGATGTGAGGTCGACAGTTTAATACTAAATAATGTGGAAAATAATCTTATATACTGGCTTCTATTTTTGTATATTATTTTTTGTCACAATATTGTCAAACTTGTGATGTATAATTAAAATAAAAGTTAAGATTTCAAATGTATAATTTTATTTTATAAGGGAGATGAAGCTATGAAGAAAGCTATATTTGTTGTACTTCTAGTTATTATGTTAGGCTTGCAAGGTTGTAAAGATAATCAGGAGAGTATTAGTGATATAAACCAAACATTACTAGATAATCCTGATAGATATATAGTGAGAGCTGTGCTGAATCAAGATAATCAAGATGTTTTCATAGGTGATTATCAACTTTTAAAAGTTGAACCTTATCTAATTATTGGTATGACTATTCACTTTCCTGAAATGGTTGCTATAAATGAGAATGACTATATATATTATCATGAAAATGATGAACTTAGTCTTGTACTGCTTATTGATGAAGTTTACTATTCTGTTAAAGACGCTTTCCAAAGTAATATGATTACTGATCAGGATATAATAGATTCAAAGTACTATCCAATTTATACTATTGATTTAATAGTGTATGTTCCAGATGAAATCGCTGAGAATAGACAAGCAATACTAGAGTACTTAAATAAGGATATTGACGAAGACAATGTTGCATATTATATAAGTGATGATTTTGAGTTACCAATCTCAGAGATAAATGGGTACCATTTCTACTTTGCTCCATCTAAATTTACATGTGAAGAGATCCTCCGCATTACAATTGAAGGGTACACATTCAGGCATGATTGTGATTTTGGGTACTATCCAGTTAAAGATGGAATTGTATATGATATATGGAATCTGATTGAAAATGAAGAAATTACTATTAGAGATTTTTATGAACAGGTCTATGGTTATAGATTAGGAATCCTAAGAGTTTATAAGTAATGTAATGCTTCCTTAGAAGTCATTTATTGGCTTCTTTTTTATGATGTGATTTGCTCAAGTGCAATCTCTTCATGAATGATTACAGTACCTATCATTTTCTCAGCTGAAGATCTATCTTGTTTACTAAGTTCCATATCTTCGATTATTGATAGCTTCTCTAGGTACTCTGATGATGCAATTTCAAGTTCTATCAGAGCAACGGACCGTAAATCATCCATTTTGGGATGTTCATTTTCATAATGTTTTTTATCGCTATTTCTAGCCATTTGAAGCACTTCCTTTCTTGGCGAAATGTGTAGTTTCGGATTGAAAATCCGTGTGTCTCTCTAGTATATGATCAGCGTTTATTTTTGACATTTTATCACTCCTTAATATATTAGAAAAAACATGATTATTGGTCGATTATTAGGAGCTTTTTAGTGTCTTTTCGGACTCCAACACCGTTATATAGGTTAAGAAATGAGACATTTCTGTCTCTTTTTTATTAGCAGTAAACGATTGAAAATCCATGTGTCCTTGGTTCAATTCCGAGAGGAGCCACCATTACTCTGTAATTTAAGCCCTGTAAGGGGCTTTTTTATTTTTACCCTTTAGAGCAACGGACCGTAATCCGTTAGATGTCCGTGTGTCTCAAAAGGTCCGTTGCACTCTTGAGGTCCGTGTCTCTGTGGAAAACAATCTTATATACTGGCTTCTTTTTTTATGGTAAGATTACAAAGAAGGAGATGGTATGCAATGACATTTAGTTTTGACAATTATTATAGAACTTTATTTGTTTGGCCACTCATAAACATTTTGGTTTTTGGATTTCTTCTTATTACATTACTATATATAGCATATATTCAACTGATAAGAAGTAAATTTAGTTACAAGAAACTTTTAATTATTCTTGTTGTAGGAATACTCATGAGTTACATATTTGCTCAGGCTGTACAAAATTCGAATTTGCAAATTTGGAAAGACAAAGATTCTACACCATTAGTTATCGAGGGTGTAATTGATGATGTTTCAAAAACAAATGATACGACTAAACATAACTATAATGGAGAAGTTGTGTGGGGAAGAGTTATTACAATTGATAATAAGGAGTATTATATTGCAACAAATGGTTGGTTTAATGAAGGAGATGAAGTTACAATTGAATACTTACCTAACTCAAAAGTTGTTGTCTCTATAGAATTGGTAACTGAGTAATGAGACATATTAAATATGGTTTTAGCTTTATTACTTACTATTAGTATCTAACACCGATTGAGTTATCTGTTAAGAATGAGAAAGAGAGACAAATTGTCTCTCTATTTTATGCAGTAAATGATTGAAAATTAATGTGTTGCTATGCATTTTAGGTCTCCAACACCGTTAGTACAATAAAAGAAGTCATTTACTGGTTTCTTTTATTGTGGTAAAATAGTGAAATAGGAGGTGGTGTTATGAACAAAAAAATGATTACAATTATGTTACATGGTCTAATTTTGCTATCTATTTATTCGTTTTTATATATCAACTTGTTAATAGTTCCAGCAAACTTTTTTACAAAGAAGAATCTTTTTGAGATTTTTATTAACAATTGGGTTTTGATTTTAATATTTGTATTAGCACATATTGGGTTGATATTTTTGAGAAGAAGTGGAGAAAGACCAAATGTTAGATTTGAAATAATTACATTTCTAATATCAATTGCATTATTAGTTGGATTTGTATTGTCTCTTGGAATTACAGGAATACCTTTAGGACAATTTAATTGGATTTTTATTATCTTTTGTTTTTTGAGCACCTTATCAATATATTTTGGAATAAGGAGATTTGGATTTGCTATATGGCCCTTTTTTATATAATCAATGTGCATCTTCGGACTCCAAC
>JBFFKS010000161.1:0-4283 GCA_041555275.1 Xianfuyuplasma sp.
ATCGCATACTTTAATGATGATTTACTCGTTTTAGATCGTGGTACGAAAACCGTTATCGTTTACCAATTAACAGATTTTGGACAAAAAGTGAACTTGGCAATTCATTATCATAATGAAGGTGAATTTGATCAAGCTGCACTTGTTTGGCAGGAAGTAATTAAGATAAATACAAATTACGAGATTGCCTATAATGGGATTGGTAAGTTACTACTTCGTCAAGAAAAGTATAAAGAAGCTATGGAATATTTTGAGTTGGGACATGATCAATATTATTACTCAAAAGCATTCAAATCGTATCGTAACGAAATCCTAGAAGCGAACTTTGGTTTTATTGTTGGTGGAGTTCTATTGGTACTTGGAACAGCGATTACACTTAAAGTTAGATCAACTTTGAAAAAAGGAGGATCGATGCTTTATGAAGACTAAATTATTAAGAATATACAATGATTATATTAAGTTTCCTAAATACATCTTGTTCCACCCTTTTGACGGTTATGAAGAGTTCAAAAGATATAAAAAAGGAAAATTAAGTGTCGCGATTGTATTTATATTACTCTATGCTTTTTTCCAAATTTTCAGTTTTCAAAACCTAGGATTTTTAATCAACCCGAATAATCCACAAGATTTAAATAGTTTGAACTTGATCTTTAGTGTCTTTCTACTTATATTCTTATTTACCGTTGGTAACTGGAGTGTAACAACTTTAATGAGTGGTAAAGGTAAATATGTAGAAATCGTTATGGTAACAGGCTATAGTTTGTTTCCGTATCTAGTCGTTGGGTTTCCAGCAGTAATTTTATCTAATTTCTTCACATTAGAGGAAATGGCTTTTTATGGATTATTGATGTTAATAGGAGCACTTGGAACAGGGTGGATGTTGTTTATGGGAATACTGAACATTCATGCATATGGATTATTTAAAACAATATTAGCATTTATAGCAACGTTAGTTGCGATGAGTGTAATGATGTTTTTAGGACTATTATTCTTTGATTTAATTCAGCAAATTATTGCCTTCGTAGTTTCAATTTATGAAGAGATATCGTTAAGGTATTAGGTGATGATTATGAAAATAATGAAGAATAAAAAAGTAATAATAATTTTCATATTAGTCCTGATTTTTTCACTATATGTATTCCTATTTAATATGAAACCAAGTACGATTGAAGCTGGTAGTTTGATACCATTCTCAAAAGACGATTTTATTGATGCTGAAACACTAGAAAATGAGAATGTACTTGTTGGCAGTAATGCTAATTTTGAACTACACTTTGACGAAACAACATCATATTTTAGTGTTGTTGATAAAACAAGTGGTGAAGTGTGGATGAGTAATCCCACAGAAAAAGATCCCTGGGAACTTGATCCAGAATTCCCGATTACCAATACAGCTTTGGACAAACAAAAATCAACACTTGAATTATCATACTTTAATAAAGCTGGGTCTAAAACAACGATAAACAATTATCCTTTTTCAATTTACCATCCGAAAAACATTTTATTCTCTGCAGGGAAAAGAACATACTCTGTTAAGTATTTAGATAATGCAGTTCAAGTTCTATATGTTATTGAGGATCTAGAAATAGATTATTTACATTTCCCTAAATTTTTACCAAAAGAAGTATTTGAAGCATTAGAAGATAGAGAAGTGCTTGAAACACTCGCATATACTGGATTTGATGAAGATCGTCAATTGTATGAAATTGTTCAATATGAAGATATGAGTAGACTGGTTAAAAAACGCTTATATAAGATTTTCTATGAAGAACCAGAACTAGAAGAAGACAAATATTCTAGAGAACGTGCTATTGCCGAAAATGCATCTTATGGTTTTACTGAACAGTATGAAAAAGTTCGATTTGAAATTGGTGTTGAAATTAAATTAACCGATACCGGTATAGAAACTTCGATTATCAATGATTCTATAGTTGAACCAAGTAACGTAAAATTATCTACTATTTCATTATTCCCTTTATTTGGTACCGCAGTTTCACAAATAGAAGGTGTTGAAACGGAAGGGTACATCGTTTTACCAGATGGTAGTGGAGCCGTTATAAACTTTAATAATGGTAAGTTCTATCAAGAGCCATATGTTAAAAGACTTTATGGGCAAGATATCGCTTTATTGCCTTATAAAATGCAAGAAGAACAACAACAAATTAATTTCCCAATTTATGGAATGGTAAAAGGAAATAATGCTTTTGCTGCAATCATCACAAGTGGTGATTCAATGGCAACAATCAACGCTGATGTTTCCGGAAGAATCGACTCATATAATAAGGTTTTCCCATCGTTCAATTTACGTGAAGTAGAATCTATTACACTGGGTTCTGGATTTAATCAATACGGAATCGATTTATGGACAAAAGAAAAAGTGAAAACCGATTATACTGTGCGTTATTCATTCTTGAGTGGTGATGAAGCCAATTATGTTGGAATCGCTTCAGTGTACCGTGATTATCTTATTGAAGAGTACTCTATTACGTCTTCAGACAATACTTTAAATACGATTTTAACAACCGAGTTTATCGGTGCTTATGATCGTAAGGAATTCTTTTTAGGGATACCATACTATACGGTAGATTCTATGACTACTTTTGATCAATCACTTGAAATAATAGATGAACTGAATGGTCTTGGCATCACCAATATGAATGTCTTATATACTGGTATGTTTAAAGGTGGAATTAGTAGTTCTATTAACACAAAATTCAAAATCGATAAATCACTAGGTAGTAATAAAGACTACAATAATTTCATTAACGAATTAGAAACTAGAAACATTAATATGTATCCTAGATTGAAATTAATGACTACATTTGAATACAACAAAATGTTTGATACATTCCGTTATACATCAAGTAGAATTGACGGTGATTTATCGAGGTATTTTAAATATCATTTACCCTCAAAATTACCATATTCAGAGACGCCATATCAAACAACACAAGATGATTATGTGATTAATCCTTCTTATTATCAAACAATTTTTAATAAATTTGATAAAGGATATGATGAGGAATTTATTGCCTTTGATTTATTAGGTAGTTTGATAAGTGGACATTATGCTGATAAAAATCTAATTTATAAAGATACAGCCGTTAAATATCAAACAACATTATTAGAAGGTATGTCACAAAACACAATGTTGGTGAATCCGCTTGGTTATGCAGTTCCTTATGCAGACTATATTGTTGATTTACCAACTGAAACAACCCTTTATGCAATTCTAGACTACCAAATTCCATTGGTACATCTTGTATTAAGTGGATTAGTAGATTATTCAACAACAAGCATAAATATGGCAAGTGCACGTAGTTATGAATATAATTTCTTAAAAATTATTGAGACAGGATCTAACTTGAAATATACATTAAGTTACGACGACTCAAAAGAATTACGTAATACTGCCTATAATTACTATATCTCTACTAGTTATTTAAACTGGCTAGAAAATATTGAAGATAGTGTAAAAAAAATAGACCAACTAGGAATTCATCAAGGATTTTTAGTTAACCATATGCGATTAGAAAATAACGTATTCAAAGTAACATATTCACATGGTCTAGAAATTATTATTAACTATAATTTGAGTGATGTGACGATTGATGGAGACGTTATCGAAGCAATGGATTACTTAGTATTGGAGGATGATTAATATGGCAGAACAAATTATTAAGTCGCCACCTCCAAAACGAAAAGGTGTATCAATCTTTTCATACAAAAGACAAAAACTTATCTGGGGAATTATATTTTTATTACCTTGGATTATTGGATTTTTACTATTATTCTTAGTTCCATTGATTGAATCATTACGTTATAGTTTCTTTGAATTAACACCAAAAGCAGGTGAAATCCTTAAAGAATTTATTGGTTTTGATAATTATGTCTATGCGTTTAATGTACATGTAACATCACAATCAAGTTTCAAGGTTGAACTGATTAACACAACTGTAGATGCATTAATTAATCTACCTGTATTATTAATATTTAGTTTATTCATTGCGGTAATGTTAAATATGGAGTTTAGAGGTAGAGCTCTTGTTCGAGCAATCTTCTTTATTCCTGTTATCCTAAATAGTGCAGCAGTAGCAAGCGCATTAGGTGGTGGGGATGCAATTGCAGCATTACTAGCAGAACAAGGAATTGATAAAATTTTTGATCTTGAATTTTTCTTGATTCAATCTGGAATGACACCTTCACTGGTTATATTCATTGTTGGGTTGATTGATCGTATCTATGCAATTCTTTCACTTGCAGGAGTACCAATCTTACTATTCTTA
>JBFFKS010000162.1:0-4263 GCA_041555275.1 Xianfuyuplasma sp.
ACTTTTGGGCTTTCTTCTTTTATCTATTGGCATATGGTTAACTAGGGAATCACAAATTGGAATGAGCCCTTGGGGTGTTTTTCATGATGGTCTAGGTAAACAGGTAAATATGGATTTTGGGACAATGATTGTCATTGTAGGATTAATTGTTTTGGCTTTTTCGGTTATCTTTCTAAAATCAAAGGTGGGTGTTGGAACCGTGCTGAATATCGTTATTGTTGGTAATCTTATAAATTTACTTGATAACAATTTTGATTTTGAATATGATAGTATATATTTAGCAGTACTAGTGTTATCTGTTGGGATACTATTTATGACATTTGGGCGTAGTTTATATATTAGTGCGAAACTTGGTCCAGGCCCAAGAGATGGTATTTTTGTTGGTGTTTCAAGATTAACAAAAATTGAAGTTAAATATGTAAAACCCGCAATTGAATTTACCATATTACTTATCGGGTTTTTACTTGGGGGAACAGTTGGAATAGGGACAATCATTTCCATCTTGGTTACAAGTCGCTTGGTGCATTTATTTTTTAGATTATTGGACTTTGATCCAAAAAGTGAACATCAAAGTAATTCTCTAGACTACTTTCAAAAAAGTTTAAATTAAAAGGTTCAACAAATGTTGAACCTTTTTTAGTTGAAAAGACTTAGACTATTGGAATATACTCTTCTGTAGTATCTCCAAACATAATATAATATGCAGAAATCGAAGGAGCTGAGTAAACCTTCACATATACTTCTTGGACTTCTGTTTGGCTACCTTGAATCAGTGTAAATGTAGCAATGTATATAGTGATTTCTCCATCAGTACAATTTGCTGGATCTAATGCATCACATGTTGCTATCACTACTTCTTCAAGTGCTGTTAGTTGTGCAACACCTAAGTTATTAAGAAATAGTTGTCTACCTTCAATACAATCAGGACTCATCATACTTCCACCGAAGTACATATTGCATAATGTACGAGCATCAATGGTAGGTTCTTGATAATCTGCAACGAATAATTCAAGTACTGAATATGCATCGGTATAATCTAAAAATATCATTAAGTTAGGTGCGGGAACTTGATCAGATAAAGCAATCATTCCATATTCATACTCATTTGTAGTTTCATTATATGTGTAGAGTATTTTGTACTTATGAATTTCGTAGGTTCCATCATTAAATTGATAGTAAGTACTTATGAAGAATGAAAGTTCATAGAAATTATCCCATTCAAACCAAACTTCATCAATTGAGAAATCTTGTAATGTCTTTCCTTCAAATGAAGCGAACAAATCAGCACAGTCAATCGAATCAACTGGTAATTCTAGTGGGTCAACTGGTAGTTCTAGGGGATCAATTGGAAGAGTTGTACATAATTGATTTAAGGTGATTAATCCTTCTTTATAAGATTCAAGAATCGGTTTTAAGAATGTCATAAATTC
This sequence comes from Xianfuyuplasma sp., assembly GCA_041555275.1. Taxonomy (GTDB): domain Bacteria; phylum Bacillota_I; class Bacilli_A; order Izemoplasmatales; family Izemoplasmataceae; genus Xianfuyuplasma. The sequence continues at coordinate 1,431 of JBFFKS010000162.1, forward strand.
ATCTTGCATTGCCCAATTGTAATCTCTCATCAAATATACATCAAAATGCATACCATATAATATATCGAGATCTCCATAAACTTCATATTGTAAAGTAACAATCAATTCATCGAGTTCGTTTAAGACATTTACTTTGAAAGTAGCAGTATTAAACCCATCTAAATTTACTGAATCAAGAACGTATCGTAATCCGTATTCAGATGCTTTATCTCTTAATCGTCCACATTCTTCTTGATTCCAAGATGACATGTATTTAATACAGAAATCATCTGTCAGTAATAAAGAATCATTAAAGTTGCTTATAAATTCATTTGCAAATATGTCTAGCTGTGTAACATCAAAAGTTATTGGCATATCATCTATGATTTGAATAACAGCGACATTATTCACAGTTGAATAAATGTTTGTATGAAGTATTCTTCGCTCTGTCAAACCGTTTATTGTTACATCTATTGTTACTATATAATATCCACTTGGGTCATCTACAGTATGGATAACGCTTATAACGTCAATCTGTGCGTTTACATCAATGTAAGCCATTCTGTCATTGTGAAAGTCATGATTATGGATACCTTCAAAGTATGAATGAATTAACCACATAGATGGGTTATCAGAAACCAAGTATTCTGCGATGAAAGTTGTAAAGAATAATTGTGCTGTTGCATCATCGATTACATTTAATTCATCAAAATACTGGTTCCCCCAAACAGCCATATAATTGTCTTCATTAAATTCAATATAGATGTATAAATACATAAATGTATAGATACCATTATCTTGATTTACTTGAATTTTTACATTTGTACCTTTATCGGAAGTTGTCGTTAGTGAGTCTAACGTAAATGAGTATCCTAAATCGAGATTCATACGACGGTATTGGATACAATCATCAATTGGCCAGCCATAAGCTTCACACCAATCACTATCACTAATCGTAGGATTATTAAAATTAGCTATCATTTCTGTAATAATTGCTGCAGCCTCTTCAGGAGTAGCAGGGGTCCATGGATTATAGTTTGTATTATAGTTTATTTCTATTCTATAGATACCGTCTTGGTTTCTATAGAAATAGACATCTGGTGTTACAACATAACCATTAAGTTCAAGTGGGTCTTTTCCTTCAAAAGCAGCTTCAAAACCTTGATCATATTCGGTTAGACTAAGCAATAATAATTGGATTCCATTGTTGCGATCAGCTTCACGTCTTTGCATACATGTTACATAATGATCATCTTCAAAGTATGCAGAACAAACTGCACCGTCAGTTAATGACGAGTCATTGTAATCAAAAACATAAGCTTCTAGTAGTTGTTTTGCCTCATCATAAGGAATTTTATTTTCATCATTTTGTTTGAATTCAAATGTATATCTACTATCACCTAAGTCAATTACTCTTAAGTGTAGTAACATCTCGTAGGCTTCTCCTAGTTTAATCATATTTAAATGTACTTCGAAATATTCAAAGCCATTAGCGTTCATTGGATCGGTGAATGAAATTACCTCATAGGTAATATTGTTAATTAAATCACCATTACGGTTATCATAGAATGCTTGATCAAGATTATTACCAAAATATTTATCATTGATATAGTCTGTAGTTACATTTTGGTCATTATAATCAGCAACATACATTCTAAATACAGTTTCAGCATCTGCTAATCCCATGTAATTTGGCATGCTTTGATCAAACCATATATCAAAGAATATGTTATTCATTTGATCAAGTTTAAAATCAACTTTCATGGTATACCACCACTCATTAGATGAACCATCAATTACATAAAATTCAACCCAATACTGATTGTCAAAATCATGGTGGAAGTAATTAATATGATATTGAACGTTTGTTAAATTCATTGCATTTCTTTCCCCGAAACAAGGAATTGCATCTATCCAAGGGAAATAGGTAATACAAAATTGATTGTCAGCCAATGTTGGATCAATATAATCGACAACGAATTGTTGGAAGAAACTCCATACATCGTCATAAGGAATTAGATATGGACTAGGTCTTTCCGGGATAGCTATTTTTATGGTATTGTCTGCAGAATAGAAAATCAATAATTCCCAATATTCATCCCATGAATTAACACCATCAGAATACAATACTGTAACATGGTATTCTTCATCCATAAAATTTAGATCCTTCAAAGTTATTGAATATCCATTATCAAAAAGACTTTGTAACATTCCATGACAATTGTCAGTATGGAAGTCTTCATTGACGAAATAATTACTACAAATTTCATATAAAGTGAGAGTAGAGTTGTTGATATCATCAATGAATAATGATAAATGTTCCCATGCTGTATCATAATCAACATTATTTGGACCATGAGTACTTTCAGACATCATCCAAATTTGTTCGCCTTCACCATAGAAGATTGCAAATTGGTAGGTAATATACCATTGATTATTATCAATATCTTGTGCTTGGAACTTCACTTCATATTTTCCATCAAAACTGAATAGGTCAAAGACAATTAGATTACTGATATTTGCGTCAATGACTTCTTTTCTTATAGCTGAACAGTCATCATAATTATACGTGTCTGGATAGAAGTACATTGCACAAAATTCGCTATCTGTAATATCATTACGTAATAAATCTATACCAAATTGATTTAAATGGTACATAGCTTTTTCATATTCAACCATTTGTGGACCAGGTTGATGTAATTCTACTAATAAAATATCATTTGGTCTTACAAATACAGCTTCAAATAATTTGCGTGATTGATCTGAGAAAATAAATTCGAATTGATATCTATCTCGATCAAAATATAAGAAGTATTCAGAAATTTGCAATTCTCTTGTTTTTATGTCTTCACGG
>JBFFKS010000163.1:0-4248 GCA_041555275.1 Xianfuyuplasma sp.
ATTATTTCACGATCACAAATCGTACAATTTTCATCACTAAACAAAAATATAATTTATGAAGAGTTATTAGATGCAGGGTATGATAAAGAGACATCTCGTATTGTATCTAATCTAACAAACTCAACGATTGAAGCGTTAGAGACTGCTTCAAATGAAGCGTATCTAGATATTGTTGAAATTGTAAAAGAAATCTATCGTCTTCAACAAACAAAAGAAGACTCCGTTATTATTTACTTTAATGAAAATAATAGTATAATATACACTGAAAAAGAAATTTCTCATTTGTTTTTATCATGTTTAATTATATATCAAAAAGATTTAATTAATTTCAAAGTTAGCGACTTTGATAACATCGTCTTCCAAGACGAAATCGATACCATAGGGGATATCGCAAGAACCAAAACTAAAAACAGACTGATTGATGAATTAGAAAGTATGCTTTCCCTAAAAGCACGTTTAAGTAATTATATAAACGAGCGATTGGCATACGATAATCTACTACTTAACTTAGAAAGAGGGTAACAATATGGCAAACACCGTAGTTGGGATCAGATTTAAAAAAGTAGGAAAAAAATACTACTTTGATCCATCGGGGTTTGATGTCAATTTATACGATAAAGTTGTTGTTGAAACAATAATAGGATTTGAACTTGGAGAAGTAATTGAAGAAGTTAAAGAAATCCAAGACAATGAGATAATCTCAACCTTAAAACCTGTTTTACGTATAGCCAATGAAACTGACATTTCAAACTACGAGAAAAATATCAGTGATATACCCAGCGCTATAGAGCGTTGTAAAATCAATATCAGGAAAAATAAACTTGATATGAAATTACTAGGATGTGAATACACTCTAGATAGAACAAAACTAATCATCTACTTTAATGCAGAAGGACGCGTTGATTTTAGAGAATTGGTAAAAGATTTAGCGAACGAATTTCGTTTGCGTATTGAGTTACGACAAGTAGGAACACGTGATGGTGCAAAATTCCTTGGTGGAATTGGACCTTGTGGATACTTACTGTGTTGTAATACATTTTTAGGTGATTTTGATACCATAAGTATTAAAATGGCAAAAAACCAAAACTTATCATTAAACCCTGTAAACATCAGTGGATTATGTGGTAAATTGTTATGTTGTATTCGTTATGAAAATGACACATACACTGAACATAGAGCACAATTGCCTAAAATCAATTCATTCGTAAAAACAACTGAAGGTAGAGGAAAAGTACTAGCTGTGAATATTATTGACAAATCAGTACGTGTTCTCACTCAAGATGATGGTGTAAAAACATATAAAGTTGAAGAACTTTTGAAAATTGAATCTTATGACAGAAAGCATCCTGATTCGAGAGAAGAATAGGTGATAATATGAAAGAAGAAGTTATTAATGATCTTCTTGGGTATGACAGATTAAAAATAATCCAACGACCAGACATGTTTAACTTTAGTCTAGACTCAACCTTACTTGCAGATTTCACTAGACCGCTTATAAAAACAAAAAAAATATTGGATTTAGGTACCGGAAACGCACCTATTCCATTATTTTTATCGTTGAAGACAAATGCCAAAATCATTGGTGTTGAAATTCAAAAGGATGTATTTGAAATCGCAAAAAGAAATATTGCTTTAAATAACCTAGAAGACCAAATTGAGATTATCAACGATGACATCAAAGGAATTCACAAAAAATATGAGAATAGTGAATTTGATTTAATTACTTGTAATCCACCATTCTTTAAATTTAAAGAATCCTCACATATTAATAAAAACGACTACAAAACAATCGCAAGACATGAAGTGCTAATCACTCTAGAAGATATCATAATCGAATCAAAAAGACTTTTAAAAACAAAATCAAGTCTTTGTATAGTGCATCGTACAGAACGTCTAATAGAGATTATTAACTTGTTTACAAAACACAACTTCAAAATCAAACGATTACGTTTTGTATACCCTAAAAAGGGACTAGAATCAAATATGGTTTTAATTGATGCATCTAATAACGGGAGTGAAGGTTTAACTTTATTAGAACCACTTTACATTCATGAGGGTGATACCTATACCGAGGAAGTATTAAGAATATTTAATTACGGGAAGGATGCGAAACGATGAAAAGACAAAAAAGTTTTATCAATGATGCACCAACCCTTTATTTAGTAGCTACACCTATTGGTAATCTAGAAGATATGACATTTAGAGCAATTAAAATATTAAACGAAGTCGATGTCATCTACTGTGAAGACACTAGGGTTTCAGGGTTTCTGCTACATCATTATGAAATTAAAAAACCTTTAAAAACATATCATGACTTTAACAAAAAAATGAAAAGTGAAGATATCATTAATAACCTAAAAGACAATAAAAATGTTGCACTTATAAGTGACGCAGGATACCCCCTTATTAGTGATCCAGGATACTATGTAATTAGGGAAGTAATCAAACATGATTTTAATGTTGTCTCAATCCCTGGTGCCAATGCGTTGTTAAGCGCAGTGGTTACAAGTGGAATTGCACCACATCCTTTTACTTTCTATGGGTTTTTAGATGCTAAAGAAACAAAAAGAAAAAAAGAGTTAGAGCGTTTGAAAGAGCACACAGAAACATTAATCTTTTATGAATCTCCTCACCGTATTAACAAAACGATTAAATCAATGTATGAAGTGTTTGGTGAAAGAGACTTGGTAATCGCAAGAGAACTAACTAAAAAATTCGAAGAAATCATTAGAGGAACGACCATTACCCTTCAAGACATCACAGATATCAAAGGAGAAATGGTGTTAGTTATTGAGGGTAAAAGAGATATCCAAGAAACCTCGAATTTAACAGTCCTAGAAGAAGTTAATCAATTAATTGAAGAAGGACTTACAGCTAAAGAAGCAATCAAACAAGTTGCGAAAAACAGAAATATTCCTAAAAACGATGTTTACATGGAATACCATAAATAATATACTAAACCAAAGGAGTGATTAAAATGAAGAAAACATTTTACATTACAACCCCTATTTACTACCCTAGTGGGAAACTACATATCGGGAATTCTTATACAACTGTATTGTGTGATACAATCAATCGTTATAAAAAACTAAGAGGTTATGATACTTGGTACTTAACAGGTATGGATGAACACGGCCAAAAAGTTGAAACTGTAGCAAATAACTTAGGGTTGGCACCTCAAACACACGTTGATAATATTGCAGCAGATACAAAAAAATTATGGGAGACACTTGATATTGAATATGATGATTTCATAAGAACTACAGAATCCCGTCATGAAACAGTTGTTGAACAAATCTTTGAACAACTACTAGCTCAAGATGATATTTACCTAGGACATTATGAAGGATACTACTGTATTCATGATGAATCTTTCTTCACTGAAACACAACTTGAAGATGGGAACATCTGTCCTGATTGTGGTCGCGAAACGAAATTAGTAAAAGAAGAATCATACTTCTTAAGACTATCTAAATACCAAGATTGGTTACTTCAATTCATTGAAGACAATCCCGACTTTATCACTCCAGTGTCACGTAAAAACGAAGTTGTATCATTTATAAAAGGTGGATTACAAGACTTGAGTGTATCTCGTACTTCTTTTAAATGGGGAGTCAGAGTAAAATCAAATCCAGAGCATGTTGTTTACGTATGGATTGATGCATTATCAAACTACATAACCGCCTTAGGTTATGGACATGACAATAAAGAATTATTTGATAAATTTTGGCATGGAGATGAAGTTGTTCATGTTGTTGGTAAAGATATATTACGATTCCATGCCATCTACTGGCCTATCATGCTAAAAGCGTTAAATATTCCAATCAACTTTAAACTATATGCCCATGGATGGTATATGATGAAAGATGGTAAAATGAGTAAATCTAAAGGGAAAGTTGTTTATCCAGAACCTTTGGTAGAAAAATATGGACTTGATCCAATGAGATATTTCTTATTAAAAGAAATTCCTTATACTGGTGATGGCATCTTTACTCCTGAAGACTTTGTCGCTCGTATCAATTATGATTTAGCGAATGATTTTGGTAATCTGCTAAACCGTACTATTAATATGGTAAACAAATACTTCCAAGGAACCGTATCTAAACCAGATAGAGATTATACAGATTTTGATCAACTACTAAAAGATAAAGTAAATGAAACACTAGAGTTATATACGCAAGATATGGATTTACTAAAAGTATCAAGTGCGATCCAAAATTTATGGTCTTTAATTAGTAGAGCGAATAA
>JBFFKS010000164.1:0-4227 GCA_041555275.1 Xianfuyuplasma sp.
TATTACTAATATATGGATGTGACAAACAACGATTTTAGATTATTGTGATGTTTATAGTTATCATCTAGAATAGATAGTCTTTCTCAATTATGTTATAATGGTTGTAGAAAAGTCATTGATGAGAAGTACAGTTTTTATAGAAAATGTTGTATTGCAATTTAATGAATCAAGACTCAACAATTGTAATAAAGTTAATCAATACATGACAAACATATAAAGGGTGGTATAAATGAAAGAATTAAAGGAACTACTAAAAAAACATACGAATTTTAGAGATGATCGAAACTGGAAACAGTTTCATACTCCTGAGAATCTTGCGAAAAGCATTTCCATTGAAGCAAACGAGTTATTAGAAAATTATCAATGGGGATCACAAAATGCTAATCTAGAAAATATAAAAGAAGAGGTGGCAGATATCTTTGGATATCTTCTATTGTTTTGTGATACCCTGAATATAGATTTAATTGAAGAGGCAAATAAGAAAATAATTAAGAACGAGATAAAATATCCCGTTGAAAAATCATATGGTAATTCAAAAAAATATAACAAACTGTAATGTGATTACGATTTTAGAATAAAATTAAAAGATTTTTCTAGTAAGAGCAAAGATGATAATTGTTTTATTACTGTATTGTACAATCATTTTCAAATTTATAAACGGCTTATATATAAAGTCGTTTTTCTTTTTTTAATTTGACAAATTTAGAGATAGTGTTTTATAATATGAGTGTACTCATATGAATGTACTCATATTGATTGGAGGTATGATATGGCTCGTGTAAGCAAAGAAGAAAGAGACGTTATAAGAAAAAAAATATTGGAAGTATCTAGAAAGTTTTTTATGGAAAGTGGATTCGAGAATACATCCACAAAAAAAATAGCAAAAGAAGTAGGGATTGCTGAAGGAACACTTTTTAATTACTTTGATTCAAAAATTGAGTTGTTCTTTGAAATAATTGGTGAGGAATATGACGAAACTAAGGATGAATTTGTTAATGAATTAATTCTTAGTGATAACATTAATGATGTAATCTATAAGCATATTATTAAAACATCAGGTACCGTCTTAAAGATACCTAGAAGAATTTTAAGTGAACTCGCAGTAGCGTCACTTAAAATGGCGAAAAAGAATCCGGAAAGATTTAAGAAGTTTGCCGAATTAGATTTTAAGTACATGAGAGAAGTAGAGAGTTATTTTGAATTCTTGCTTTCTAAAGGAATTCTTACTGAGGTAGATACTAAATATTTAGCAGAAATTATATATAGCATATTTTCCTATGAAGTGCTGATGTATATGTACGATAAGACAATCACAAAAGAGATAATGGAAACACATATTAAAGAAAAGATTGCAATTGTAATGAATGGTTATTATAAAGGAGGAAACTAGAATGAGTATTAAATTGGAGAACGTAACAAAAATATATACTACAGGTGAAGTGGAAACAGTAGCGCTGAAGCATGTTAATTTAGAAATTAAAGAGGGAGAGGTAATCCTTCTTTTGGGTCCATCAGGTAGTGGTAAAAGTACATTGTTAAATGTGTGTAGTGGTCTAGACAATCCTACTGAGGGAGTTATTACGATTGATGGAGAAGTCATAAGTGAGATGAACTCAAAACAACTTACTAAATTTAGAAGAAATAACCTTGGGTTTATCTTTCAGCAATATAATTTACTTCAAACATTAAGTGTCAAAGAGAATGTAGAAGTAGGGAGAGAAGTAAGTACAGATCCTTTCACAGTTGAGGAGATAGTTGAACAAGTGGGACTAACTCCGAATATATCAAAATACCCATTTCAATTAAGTGGTGGAGAACAACAACGTGTAAGTATAGCTAGAGCAGTAGTAAAAAAACCTAAAATCATGTTTTGTGATGAACCAACAGGTGCACTAGATGAGGAAAATGCAAAAGAGGTATTAGGAGTAATTCAAGAATTAAATGAAAAATACAAAACCACAGTTGTATTGATTACCCATAATCCAAGTATTGGTGTAATTGCTGATCGTATCGTTAGGCTAAATTCAGGTGAAGTAGTAGAAATAATAGACAATAAGAATAAATTACGAGCATCAGAAATTTCATGGGGTTAAACCATGTTATTTAAGAATGTAATTAGAACTTTAAAAAAACAATATATTCCATTATTCTTGCTTGGGATAATTATTACACTAAGTAGTTTGATTTATACTGTTATGGATTATGCAATGGATGGTGTGATTGAACCAACTGAATCATATTTTGAAGAGGCGAATCAAGAAGATTTTGCAGTCACTATGTTGGATATTTTAACAGAAGACGAATTTGTATATTTATTTGCGAACTGCCCTATTGTAAACACTTTAACACCAGATCAAATACCTTATTCTTTAAGTGGACTTAAAGAAGTTGATAGTACTTGTTATTACAATGTAATGAATCAAAGAATTACGACAATCGAAAGTACATATAATGATATTAATCTTGAACTAAGAGAAGCAAAAGATATCTACTTCCAATATGAGGATGAAACCTATCATTTCCGTTTTCTAAAAGAAACACATGTCATCAATAAGAGTTATTTTGTTGAAGGTCAAGCTCCGATAAATAGCAACGAAATAGCTGTTGCTGAAACATTTGGAAAAAAGAATAATTTGTCCATTGGGGATTCAATAATTATTAATAGTCAAGAGTATGAAATTACAGGTTATGTACTATTTCCAGATTATAGTTTAAATCTTATCAGTGATGCCTTTATTATAGATAATAAAACGCAGACTATTGCCTTGGTTTATGACGATGAATTTGAGAATCTAAATGAATATGTATCCTTTGAACTCGCTGGTGAGTTTATAAACGACATGGATGATAATAAATTTGAAACCAATGTAATTGATGATTATAGAGATAATGATGATTTGGATTATGTTACAAGTATTATCCTAACAATTAATAATATGAGAAGTGGAGCTATTTATTCTGAACTATCAGGGGGAAAAGCATATACAATATTTATGAGTATTTTGGTTTCTTCGATTGGATTAATGATTGTCGGAATTATGGTATCGAAAGTATTACATAATCAAAGAGGACCAATTGGAATTTTGAAAGCGATGGGATATTCTAATAAACAAATTGCATTACCATATATATTGTTTATTGCAATTTTGGCATTGCCTGCAATCGCTCTTGGTTATTATATAGGTTATGAATTAAGTGAACCCTTTAAAGAAATGTTTATGGACTTCTACCTATTGCCAAGTAGGGATATTGTCCAAACACCAAAAACAATAATTGTCTCGGTTGTTGTACCACTAGTATTTATCCTTGGGCTAAGTTATATTATTATATTTAGAATGTTAAACCAAAAACCTGTAATCCTATTAAATCCAGAAGTTACCTCGAGTAGTAATTTCATAACAAAAAGAGTTGGGAAGTACTTGAAAAAAATGAAGATTACATCAAAACTTCAACACTTGTTACTATATAGAAATATTGTAAAGTTTATGGTATTTTTAATCGGAATGGGGTTTGCAGCATACTTAATATTGTTTAGTTTTTCAATGAATGGTATTTTCGACCGAATGTTATTTGATTATTATGAAAATACAAGTCATGAATACATTGGTTATTGTGATTATTTTGAACCAGATTGTAAGATTGATACTCTAGATGAAGCTGTAATCGAATTACCAAGTGCAATATTGGAAGATGAAGATATTGTTTTAGTTGGACTAGATATTGATACAAAACTTCATCCACTATTAGATTCCAAAGGAAGAGAAATAACAAATGGTCTTGAAAACGGCCTAGTTATTTCTAAATCACTGTCTATTATAAAAGGATTTAAAGTTGGAGAAATTCTTACTTTAGAAGTTGGAGATGAAACCTTAGAAATAGAAATTTCAGAAATTACGGAAGAGTATAATGGCAACAAAGCTTACATAAAAAGAAGTGTCTTGTCTACAATGTTGACAGATAATGAGCATTACTATAATACAGTTTATTCAGAGGATCAATTGAATGAAACGGATTATTTAGTTGTTATAAACACCAATGATATCTTAGAACAAGCAGATGAAATGCAAGGCTTCTTTTCTGCTGTAATATATTTAATGGTTATCATATCAATTGTAATCGCTATAATTATTGTTTATATCTTAACAGTGATGACAATTGAAGATAATTTCTATAATATATCATTATTTAAGGTAATAGGTTATAATAATAAAGAGATTGATAAAATGA
>JBFFKS010000165.1:0-4205 GCA_041555275.1 Xianfuyuplasma sp.
AAATAAAATTCGACCACTTGGTAAAGGTCGAAGTGCAAAATGGATAAAACTATATAAAACAGAAAATAAAAAAATGAAGTTTGAACAACTTGATTTAAATATTTAGGTGGTTATATGAATAAAATAATAGACAAAATTATTATAGATGCTTTGAAAGAGGATATACCAACGATAGATGTTACAACCGATAATCTATTTACAAATGAACAGAGTGAAGGCTTTTTCGTTGCAAAAGAAAATGGCGTTCTCAGTGGAGTTTCTGTAATGCAAAGAGTGTTTAATATTATTGATGATTCAGTAATAGTAAAAGTCATAAACTTTGATGGTACATATGTAGAATCTGGCGATTTAATAGCTATAATTAGCGGTAAATCTGCATCTATTTTAAAAGGCGAAAGAGTTGCTCTAAATCTCATGCAAAGAATGAGTGGAGTAGCATCATTGACACGTAAATTTGTCGAAGAGGTTGATAATAGTAGAACAAAAATTTTGGATACTAGAAAAACTACTCCAAACTTACGAATACTAGAAAAAATGGCTGTAGTTCATGGTGGTGGAATTAATCATAGGATGAGTTTAAGTGATCAAGTTATGATTAAAGACAACCATATTAAAGCAGCCGGATCAATTACAAAAGCTGTAGAAATTATTAAATCCAAAATTGACCAAGATATTAGAATCGAAGTGGAAGTTGAAAATTATGATCAATTTTTAGAAGCAATAAAAACCGATTGTGATATTGTAATGCTTGATAATATGAGCAATGAATTAATGAGAAAATGTGTTATTAACAATGATAATAAATTGTTAGAGGCAAGTGGAAATATGACACTTGATAGAATAAAGAGTGTTTCACAAACTGAAGTTGATTTTATAAGTGTTGGTGCATTAACTCACTCATATAGTTCAATGGACATAAGTTTAAAGTTTAGCAAATAGAGGAGAATGACTATGAGATTAAATGAATTACTAGTTAAAATTAAAAATGAATTTAAAAATAGCCTAACTAAGTTAGGTTATTTTGACGAAAATATTGATATTATTTTAGAAATTCCCAAAGATAAATCAAATGGAGATTATTCTTCGAATATTGCAATGAGATATGCAAAAATCGCTCGAAAATCACCCCTCATAATTGCAAAGGATATCGTAGAAAATTTTAATAAAAAGGATTTATTTATTACTAATATTCAAGTCGCTAATCCTGGTTTTATTAATATAAATCTCGACAAAACATTTTTACTTGATACTGTAAATGAGATTAATAAACTTGGCAATCATTTTGGTGAGTTGGATGAAGGTAAAGGAGAACATTATAATATTGAATTTGTAAGTGTAAATCCAACTGGTGCCCTTCATATAGGTCACGCTCGTGGAGCTGCAGCTGGGGATTCATTAAGTAGAATCCTTAAAAAAGCTGGGTATAAGGTTACAAAAGAATACTATGTTAATGACGCAGGAAATCAAATACATAATTTAGCTTTAAGTATTGATGTTAGATACAAACAATTGTTTGATGTAGATGTAGAAATACCTGAGGATGGTTATAATGGGCCTGAAATAATTGAAACTGCAAAGAAAATTAAAGAGGAATATGGCGATAAGTACTTAAGTGAAGATGGGTATGAGTTTTTTAGAGACTACGGCGTTAATTCCCTTTTGGATATCTTAAAGAAAGATCTTGCTGATTTTAGAGTTGAATTTGATGTGTGGTTCAGTGAACGTTCATTATATCAACAAAACTTGGTTGAAAAAACAGTAGACTATTTGAAAGAACACGGATTTACTTATGAGAATGATGGTGCATTGTGGATGAAATCATCAGAATATGATGATGAGAAGGATAGAGTAATCATTAAAAGTGATGGTACCTACACTTATATCACTCCTGATATTGCATACCATAAAAATAAACTTGATCGTGGATACACAAAGCTGATTGACATTCTTGGTGGGGACCATCATGGATATATTAATCGTCTTAAAGCTGCTATCGAGATGGTAGGCGGAAAAAGTGATCTCTTAGAAATTGAGATTTTACAAATGGTTAAAGTTCTTCAAAATGGTGTAGAAGTAAAAATGAGTAAGCGTAGTGGTAAAGCTATTACATTAGGTGATCTAGTATCAGAAGTTGGTCCGGATCCAATTCGTTATTTCTTTGCTGCAAGAAGTCTTAACACACAAATGGATCTCGATCTAGATTTGGCAATCAGACAAACTAATGAAAATCCCGTATATTACGTGCAATATGCTCATGCAAGAATAAATAGTATATTTGAAACAGCAAAAACCAAAGGATATTCACTTGATAATCTTCCTACCAAATTTACTACAATTACAGGAGAGAAATCTTTTGCCTTAATTTCTCAATTAGTAATATATCCGGATGTTATTAAAAATGCTAGTGATTTAAGAGCACCTCATAAACTAGTTAATTATATTAATTCATTAGCAACTGCATTCCATAGTTTTTATAATGATGAACAAGTAGTAAGTACTGACCATGTCAAAACGATGGAACGTTTAGCAATATTAAATGCGACAAAAATTATCTTAAAAGACGCACTTAGTTTAATCGGTGTTAGTGCACCAAACAAAATGTAAGAGTGGTCATTCCACTCTTTTAGTTAGGAGATTATGATGATTAGATGGAAAGTAAGAAATAAAGATTTAGATCAAACAAAATTGGTCGAACAAATTTATAGTTCCAGAGGAGTAAGTAATTACAAAGAATTGTTTGGTTTAGATGAGTCATTATTTTATGACCCGTATTTACTAAATGATATGCAAAAGTCAGTTGACCGAATTATGGATGCTATAAAAGATAAAGAAAGAATATTAGTATATGGGGACTACGATGTTGATGGTATAACAAGTACTTATATTGTTTATAAAACACTTTATGATTTAGGTGCAAAAGTTGAATATGATATTCCAAATCGATTTGTTGATGGATACGGCTTAACAAATTCCAAGACCTTTGATATCGTTAATGAGGGATACAATCTTGTGATTACTGTAGATAATGGAATAAAAAGTATACATGAAGCAAATATCCTTAAAGAAAATGGTATTGATCTGATAATTACTGATCATCACGAAAAAGAAAATGAAATACCAGATGCTTTTTCGATTATTCATACAATGCTTTCTGATTATCCGTTTAAGCCTTTGGCAGGAGTTGGTGTAGCATTTAAGTTAGCTCAAGCTTTAATTGGAGAAGAAGCCCTTGAGTTTGTTGATATTGCAGCACTTGGGACTATTGCTGATATGATGCCATTAATCGATGAAAATCGGGCGATTGTAAATGTTGGGTTACAACATATGTTGAATTCAACAAATATTGGATTAGCTACTCTTGTTGAATTTCTAGAAATAAATAATCCAAGCGTTGCAGATGTTCAATATAAACTTGCTCCACGAATCAATGCATGTGGTCGTATGAAAAGTGCCAAACTTGCTGTTCGGTTACTCCTTTCTCAAGATCGCGTTGAAGCACTTAAACTTATTGTTGAGATTGAAGAAAATAATAATAAGCGTAAGAAACTAACAAAAATATTGTATGATGAAGCATTAAGTAAATTAGCACAAAACGAACCCAGTATTATCGTTTATTCACCTAAAATGCATGAAGGAGTAATTGGTATTGTTGCTTCAAGACTCGCTAATGAATTTTCAAAGGTAAGTATTGTATTACGTGAGGACGAATATACTTATAAGGGTAGTATCCGTTCATATAACGGAATTGATGTAATCTATATCTTAAATAAAATAAAACCATTATTAATTCGTCACGGTGGTCATCAAAACGCTGCTGGATTAGAATTTGTCAAAGAAAACCTTGAACAATTTAAGGAGGAATTTAACAAATATATCCCAGAAGCAATTCGTGATGATAGTGAAGTTGCTGAAGGATATATAGATATTTTCTCACTTACTATCGATCAAATCATTGAACTTGATCAATATGATTTAAAAGATTCCTTATTCGTTTTTGAGGAGTTAAGCCCAGTAAATCGTTACTTAATTAAAGGAGAACATACAAAATTAATCATTGATAACAATACAGAAGCTATTTTCTTTAGTAATAAAGCACTATATTCAAAGCTGAATAACAACTCAAAAGTCTCTTTGTTAGGACGTTTAGATATAAACAGTTTTAAGGGCCGTTACAAAAAACAAATAATCATTGATGATTATTATAT
>JBFFKS010000166.1:0-4174 GCA_041555275.1 Xianfuyuplasma sp.
AAAGATATTTCTTTAAAAAGCAATTATTCTTAATATTCATAATCCATTTCTTCGTTATAATATGAATCTTGAGTGATATTTACTGCTATATTATTACAGTGATCTCCGATTCTCTCAATATTAGACAAGATATCAACATAAAGTGCATCTTGTGTTTCTGTTGATACGTTAGAGTTGATTCTCATAATGTGGCGTTTTCGGTTTTTAATAACCAATCTATCAATGATATCTTCTCGTTCCATTACTTTTAGAGCGATTGCTTTATCATCGGTTTCAAAAGCTTGTAATGTTAGATTTAGAGTTTCTTTTACAACATCGTACAGTTTTGTAAGTTCATTTTTAGCGTCTTCACTAAACTTAACATTTTCCTCATATCTTAATTCAAAGAATTGTAATAAGTTTGTACAATGATCTCCAATTCTTTCAAAGTCACGAATTGTATCTACATATTCTGCTTGTAGTTGAGATAATGTATGATCTAATCCTGCTTGTGCGATTTTTACGAGGTAATCATGTGTTTTTTTATCTATGGTATCTAGCATTTCCTCATATGCCATTCCTGCTTCAAATGTTTTATTGTTGTTTGTAAATGAGTATTCTACCGCTGCACCAAGCATATCTTGCGCAACCATACCCATATGTAACACAACTTTTTTTGCATTTTCTAAGGCAAACACAGGTGCTTCATAGATTAAACTATCCAGTAAATCATCTGGTTCAAAGGCTACAGCTTGTTCTTGACCTGGAATCAACTTTTTAACAGCCCATACAAGTTGTTTAATCAAGAAGAAGAAGATAAACGCATTAATTGTATTAAAGATGATGTGCCCCCAGAATATTGCACCTGTACTATACGGTGTATACCAAGTATCTTCAATATATCCAATTAACAATGAATATGGATATATTAGTATTAAGAATATTATACTTCCTAAAACATTGAATAATACATGCGCCATTGCAGTTCTTTTCGCGGTAATACTTCCACCAATAGAAGCTAAAACAGCAGTAACTGTTGTTCCTATATTGTTTCCTAATAATATTGCCAAGGCTCCTATTAGTTCTAGAGTTCTTGTTGTATATAATTCTTGTAATATAGCGGTTGTTGCACTACTTGATTGAATAATAGCTGTACTTACTGCACCCACTGCAACTCCTAATACAGGATATTTACCAGTTTGTGCCATTAATTCAGTGAAAACATCGAAATGTTTGAATGTTTTTAGTGCAGAACCCATTATATCAAGTCCGAAGAATAACATCCCAAATCCTAAAAATACACCACCAAGTTTTTTTGATTTTTTCTTACTTCCAAAGAAAATTAAGAAAGAACCAATTGCCATGATAGGTAATGCAAAGGCTTTGATGTTTAGTGTTACTAAGAAGGAAGTCATTGTTGTCCCAATGTTAGCTCCTAAAATAATACCAATTGCTTGAGGTAATGTCATTAATCCAGCTCTAACTAATCCAACTGTAATTGCAGTTGTTCCTGATGATGATTGAATAAGAGCGGTAATTAAGAACCCTACAAGAATTCCTTTAAGAGGGGTGTTTGTTGCCTTTTCAATGATAATTTTAAGTCTGTTTCCGGCGATTTCTTTTAAAGAGTCTCCCATTAAATTGATTCCGTAAAGAAAGATTCCTAATCCCCCAACAATCATAAATATTGCTAATTGCCAGTACTCTGGACTTGCTAATTCTAAATCTTTTATGTTTGCAACTAATAACATATAAGTACCTCCGTAATTTGTATTTAAATTTCCAATAAAAATATACCATAATATTAATATATATGAAACAAAAAAATTTCATTTTTACCAAACTTAACAGAAACTTAACAATTGACAAAAAAAAGAAGGACTATAATCCTTCTTTATATTCTTTTACTAGTTGATCTGCATCATCGATTAATAATTTTGTACGTTTCCATGTTCCAAGTGACGCTCCACACGCTAAACGGTGTCCTCCACCTTCGTATTTATTGGCAAGTTTATCAATCGCTGGTCCTTTCGAACGCATTCTTGATCGAACAATACCTTCTTCATATTCAGCAAATAATAACCATACTGGACAGTCATCAAATGCCCCCATTTCATTAACCAAACTTGAAGCATCTTCTAATGTAACACCAAAGCGTTTAATGTGCTTTGGTTTGATTTTAAAATAAGCTACTCCGTTTTTCGTTTTCTTAATATTTAGAAGCATATATCCTTTAAATCTTGTAAGTTCTTCGCTTCTAGTATCTAAATATCCATAAATTGGTTTTGTTTCTAATCCATAATCGTATAACTCGGCAACATTTCTAAATGTTACACCATCAACGTTATCATATTTAAATCTTCCTGTGTCTGTCAAGATTCCAAAGAACAATGAGTTTGCACCTTCTTTTGTCATTTTTAATTTATCTTTAAATAATAGTAAAAAGTCTAAAATGATTAATGCAACTGCTCCTCTTGAAGTATCCACGTAATCAATATGTCCATACTCTTCTTTAAATATATGATGATCAATTTTTATTATAAATTCACAGTCTTTAAATCTTTGATCTGCTATTCTGTCCCCATTTGCAGTATCTAGACAAATAGCAAGTGCTCCTTTGAATGTCTCATCAGGTAAGTTCTCAGGATTACCTATAAATGATGTAAATTCTCCTGTTTCTCCTGCAACATATACTTCTTTTTCTGGCCAAGTCATTTCAATTATGTTTTTTAATCCGAAAGATGAACCTACGCAATCACCATCAGGACGCTTATGTGGAAATATGATTATCTTGTTAAATTCCTCTATCTTCTTGTAAATGTCGTTAAGTTTTGCTTTATCCATCTAAATTCATCCTTTCCTGAAACTCATCGAGTTCAGAAATTAATTTGTCTGCTTCTTCAAAACTAGCTAATGTACAACCACAAGCTAATGCGTGTCCACCACCACCATGATTACGAGCGATATGAACAATTGAATGTTTTGCACTGCGTAATTCTACTAGTATAGAACCATCTTCTGATTCAGTGAAGTTAGCCCAAATGTCAATATCTTTAATATGAGACATTTGATTTACCATCGCTCTTGAAACTGTAAATGTTGTCACTTTAAATTTCTTTGCAACATCGGTAGTGTTTTTCATATATGCAACGTTGTTTTTTGTGATTTGAAAATTGTTAATAAAATATCCTTTAAGTTTTTTAAAGTTAAGTTCCTCAGTGTATAATCTATCAAAAACCCACTGGAGTTCTGCTCCTTGTTCAATTAGGAACGCAGCCATTTCCAATGTTTTTGCGTTTGTTTTAGGATATAGAAATCTACCACTATCGGTAACTATCCCTGTTAAAAATCTAGTTGCAGCTAATTTATCGAATTTAAATCCCTTGTCTTGAAATAAATCAACAATTAATCCAGCACACGAAATATAATCAGGTTCAATGTAACTAATACATTCAAAATCTGGTTGATTTAAATGATGATCAAAGACTAATTTTTCTTTGGCAAATTTATATCTTTGATCACTTATTAGACGATCAACACATACATCAACAATAATCGCTAATGCATCATCATAATACTCATCAGGAATGTCATCAACTTCTCCTAAAAAAGAAAAGATGTTTTCGTCTCCGACAGCGTATACTTCCTTGTCAGGATAGTTTATCTCAATTAATCTCTTAAGTCCCAATTGAGAGCCAAAAGCATCCCCATCAGGGTTGTAATGTCTATGAATTATTATTCGATCATATTGCTCGATTAATTCAAAGATTTTATCATACATAATATCACCTCTAAAATAACATTACATTATACCATGATTTTAATTTTTTCCCTAGTATTTGCTCACAAAAAAACACCACTTTTGAAGTGGTGTTTAGTTTTGTTTAATTTTTAATTATGAAGCAGGTGCGTCTACCACATGAGTTCCTAGATAATCAAATGTATTCGATGGATAAACTACCCATTCAGCTTCTGTGAATGTAGCATTTGGTCCAGTAACAGTTGATGCTCTAACTAGGGTGTATTCACCAGTCGCACCAGTACCTACTGGCCAGTTGCTTCCTGGATCTATACCAATAACACCGATTTGATCAATAACTACATCATCTTTAAGCAATGCTACAGCATCATCTCCGTTAAAGTAAGTTACTGAAGATGTGACGTCTCCAACTGAGGAAATCTCAGTCCACGCACT
>JBFFKS010000167.1:0-4168 GCA_041555275.1 Xianfuyuplasma sp.
AATAAAAAATTATGGCTAATAGAAGAACATCTAAAACAGGGTCAGAACAAGCAATTATAGACACTACTCCCGCAACTGGTGGATATTGGACTAACTCGGTGTTAACAGCAAGAAGCGGATTCGATATAGAAGAATTATTCCTATCAGTTAGAGGAAGTGGCTCAGTTGTTCCCACACTTCAATTTAGGGTATTTGGTACAGACACCGAATGGACTGACTATTATAACGACGGTGTGGCTTTTGTGTCAGGGGATATATATGTGATAACCACTAAAGCTAGATACTATGAGTGGAGAATTGGTGTAAAAGTAGCAGACTACACTTCTGGTGAAATAGCAGTAGGATTAAATTGGAAATTATGATATTAAAGCATCCATTAGTAAAGCCTATAATCAGCCGCGTGGTTGTACGTAAAGATTTTGAAGGATACGGAACGTCAATAACAACAGACTCCGAAGACGGTAAACTTTTTTTAATAGTAACAGACTCCGAAGATGGGTACACACAGGAAATAGCAACAGACAGATGAAAAAGATACAAACAAAAAACATAAACTCAACCAACCACCCAAACACGGTTGAGTCTTTAAAAACAATAGTAGGCGTACAAGACAGAGATGCTAGTGGAGACCAACTTGGTTATAAGGTAATCCAAGAAGATTTTGATTTTACTTCTATTCCAGCTAGCTATGCTGACTCTATTTGGGAGATTAGGTATGAGCATGATTTGGGCGGCGGTGATTTTGTTGTTCCAGCTGGTGTTGTTTTGTTTTTCAATGGTGGGATTATTTCAAATTATGGAACAATAACCGGAAATTTGACAAAGATTGATTCAGTCAGAAAGCAAATATTTGACACAAGCGGCGCAATTGCTGGAACGTGGGGTGTCAATGAGGCTTTTCCTGAATGGTTTATGAGTGAATCAAACGTTGACAATTCAATAAACGTTTTAGCAATAAAAAACGCCTATTTTATTTGTGATGGGGTGTTGACTTTTGAGGGTTCAAAATCTTACGGTATTAATGATGAATTGATATTTTCGCCAAAGAATATTGAATTGAATTTGAATGGGTGTGAATTGGTAGATAATATTGCAGATGTAAATAATAATTCAATCATTGAAATAAGTCAAAATCTTATTATTGAAACAACGCTTGCTTCAAATATTTCAGAAGGTGACAATCAGATTGTTGTGAATGATGTGACGGGTGTTTCGGTCGGTGATGGTGTAAGGGTGACAACTGATGAATTGATTGGAACGGCTTCAGGTGTTACGAAATTGTTTTTCTTTGTGATTACTGAAATTTCAGGAAATACGATAACATTAAATGGTAATGTGTTAGATTCTTTTTCAACAACTTTTACTGATGTGGTGCGGTTTTATAAGCTTTATAAGATAGATATAAGGGCGGGTAAATTTAATCTTAACAACGAAAAAAGAACCGCAATTTTATTGAATGGATTGATAAGTTCTGAAATTACAGGAAATACAATTATTGGAAATGAATCAACGGGAAGTGGTGTCGGAATAACCGCAAATATGTCATCAGAAGTTAAAATTTCAAATAATAATATATTTAATTGTGACGGTCAAATTGGTGACGGTATTGGTTATGGTGTTTCTGTCGGGATGGGGTGCTATATGACGGTTTCTGACAATAATATGATAAGGTGTAAGCATGGTGCAACGGGTTTTAGATGTTATAATTGCTATTTTATAAATAATAAAATATTTGGTGAAATTGGAAACTTGCATTTGGATTTACATGACGGTTGTTATAATTCTATTTTGGAGGGAAATGTTGTTATGAATGGCGGTATAACGATACGGACATATAAGAATGTTATTGTTGCAAATAATATTCTTCAGAAGCAAGGTACTGTTTTATTAGATTCTGATTCTGGAAATGTAATTGAAAATGTATTAATTCATTCAAATGTTATAGAAGGTGACGGAACGGGGAACGGGTTTGGTATTGATGAAAGTTTGTTGAATTGTTTTATTCGCGGGAATACTGTCAGAAATTTAAGTATTGGAATTAATATAACAGTTGATATAAGTGATACAGAAATGTCAGGAAATATCATTGACCAAGTAACAACAGGAATAAATGTACAAAGGGGTTTGATTGGTTGTTCTTTAAAGGGTAATGTGATAAAAGATACAAGTTCAGAAGGGATTTATTTGCAGAATCAAAACAACAATTGTTCAGATTGTGTAATTGAAGGAAATGAATGTAAGTCAATAAGAGTTGACAATACATTGACGGGGTTGGTTTCAATAGTTGGTAATGTATTATATTCAACTTCAGCGCCTTTGAATATAAACACTTCAGTGAATACTGAAAATTTAGTTTTCAAGGGGAACGTTTTTAATGCTGAATCATTAGGTACAAAAGCAATTACTGTTAAAAATACAACTGAATTGGTGCTTGACGGATTTGGATTTTATACTTTCGCGCCAGCTTCAGCAACGGACATTGATAATATTATTGGCGGTCGTGTTGGCGATGAAGTGACAATTTTATTTTTTAATGGAAATACAACATTGAAGCAAGGAACGTATTTGAAGCTTGACGGCGGAATTGATTTCAATCCAGCCTCATTAAATACGGTAACTTTTAAATGTCACAGAAATAGTAGTATTTCATATTGGTATGAAATTTCAAGAAAGGTTTAAAGGACTGACGCTGAAATGTTAAAAGGAATAAGAAAGTATTTTGCAGTTCATGGGCTTGTGTGGCGTTTAGACCGATATAAATCTCAGGGGATAAAAGGCGTGTCAAATCTTAACCATTAGCTCTCCATCTATAATAACAGCTTCTTCCTTTCGTCCATCAGGACTGCGATACTTCCCACTTACAGTCTTTATCCAGTTAGACGGTAGTAACTCGTAACCACGTGTCGGACTCCTGCCATCTTCAATCTTATAGGTTAACTCTACACCAAACCTACTGAAGAAATCAATTAAGGATATACAATGATTCTCCGAAAGATTCCTCCTGCCTATAACAACTGATCGTAACGTACTACTCGGTATATTACAATAATCCTCAATAGGTGTCAGTTTCAAAAACTTCCCATTGTCCTTTAAAAATTTAATCAAATCCATATGCAAATATAATCAATTAAATACTATGTCACAAATCTGTGACAGATAGAATAAGCAATGGACGAGAAATGTCTGAGAGAGGATAGAGAGGTAAGTGAACTCTATGTAACAATCATCACCCTGTCGAAACCAAACCAGAACCGAATTTCCGAAGCGCACCCCTTCATTTTTCCGTTAAATCTATACAGTTTTTCAAATAAAGCAGTTCTGGTCTGGTCTCCATTCGGATAACAAAGCAATTCAATGCTTACATTTGTTTTGCTAACTGGTTGTAAATCAAATATGTTGTATAACATGTTGCGCGTGTGAAAGATTAGTTGTACTATTGTATTGTATTAATCAATTAAAAATTATCATTATGAATCCAACAATCAAAGCAACAGTATTAATCGCAGTAGTTCTATTGAGCTATGTTGCGTGTGTAATCTCCTTAGTATTAATCAATTAAATTATATTATTATGAAAGCGAATGAACATGTAACACCAGAACAAATGACAGTTATCTGTAACATCCAAGCCATGCAAGGTGCAATTGGTATTAAAGGACATAACTTTGAATGGCTTAGTAATCAATCTTATGAATGGTTATACAATCACCAGAACAGCATGATACAGCACTATAACGAAGCGATATCTAATAAGAAGTAATTAATCCCTACGAAGCAATTACAACCAGTTTAACGACTGGTTTTTTTATGCCTTATAGTTTACCTTTCGTTTGTAAAGGTCTGTTAAAACGGCTAAAAAGCACTAATAACAAGGGTTTTAGCCATTCTGTTAGCTATTAAAAAAGCGTTCTATTTAACTTAATATGATTTATAAGACAAATATACTGGTTAGCCTTTAAAATAAAGGGGTTTAGAGTGCATGTTGTCAGTAATTACAGGAAAAGAAAAGTTTTATCTGCAAATGTACTTTAGTTACGTAGATTTTTGATCGTATATTCAAATGTATGATTTATGTAACTTTTAAGGCTATCGACTGGTTAACTCTTCACATACTCCAGCTTCGCACAAACACCTATTAATTGTGTATTGAGTCTTTAGTGTAATTGTTA
>JBFFKS010000168.1:0-4154 GCA_041555275.1 Xianfuyuplasma sp.
ATTATTTTACATATTGATCTGTTTAACGTAGAAAAATAACTTTATACAAAAGGAAAGGTCTAGATATTTCTAGACCTTTTCTATATTTGTAGTGCTTTATTGAATGTAAAAAACAAGGATTAGTGATGTGCCAAATAATATTAGGAAAATACCGATTATTCTATTTAGTTTTACTTCATTTATTTTGTTTGCATATATACTAGCGAAATTTGCACCGATAAGTGCCGATGCTGATGTAATAATTACTGCAAGTGGAATTGTTCCTTTTAAAGCGAAGTGAGTGACTGCTCCAACGAGAGCTATAAAAGTCATAATGAATACACTTGTACCAACACCATTTTTTAGTCCATAGCCCAATAACATTGTAAGTACTGCAAGAATTGATAATCCACCACCAGCACCATAGAAACCACTGATTAAACCAATAATGATACCCCAAATAATAATCTGTGGGATTTTATATCTTTTTAGCTTTAATAATTTATTAGCTCCTCGGTCTTTAACTGGGTATACTAAGAACCGAATTCCTAATACAACAACAAAGATATTTAGCGTACTATTAAGATTGTATGGATTTGTATCTTTTGATAGGAAACTTCCTAAAATTACAAAAATGAGAATGATACCTCCAAGTAGGTATGCATCCTTTAAATTTATGTTTTTATTCTTAATATAGTGTCCGGAACTTATTGCACTAGCAAAGACATCACTAGCGAGAGCAATCCCAACTGCAACATATGGATCCATCCCTAATAATGTTGCAAATAATGGCGCAATTATTGTCGCAGCACTTAAACCGACTAAGCCTGTTGCCATACCAGCAAAAATCCCACCAATTATATAGATTAGTATGTCCATAATGAAACCCTCCCCCATAAAACAATATCTTATTATACAATTAAATATCTTTTAATACAAATTTGTAGTAATTTAAAATGTATAGTGATATAATACAACACGATAAAAACAGGTGATTACTATGAATAAAAAAAGAGACTTAACAACTGGAAGTATTTATAAAAACTTACTATGGGTTGCAATTCCTACATTATTAGCTAGTTTAGTGCAAATGGCATATAACTTAACTGATATGTATTGGGTAGGGCAACTTTTCTACGAAAATGAAGCCATTGCTGCAGTTGCAACTGGTGGTTTTTATATGTGGTTTGGATATGGTTTGATTATGCTTGTTAAAATAGGGACTAGTGTTAGTATAAGTCATGCAGCAGGTGTTAATGATCATGAAGCAATTGAAAGTTATGGAAATAACGGATTCATTTTAATGGCTTCAGTTGCTCTTATATACACTTTGATAGGAGTTTTTGGCGGAAGTCTATTTGTTGATTTTTTCCAGTTTGACAGCCAAATAGCTATTGATTATGCATACCAGTATCTAGGAGTAATCTCTACATTTGTAATTTCGATGTTTATGGTAAACTTATTTAATGGTATATATGATGGACTTGGATTAACGATAATGACGTTTTTAGTTTCAGCAACCGGTCTTGTATTAAATATAATTCTGGATCCATTCTTTATTCATGAAACATTAAATATATTCGGAACAACTATTAATGGATTAGGTTTAGAAGTAAAAGGAGCTGCGATTGCAACCGTTATTTCACAGTCATTTGTGTTACTAATATATATTGGAATCTATCTTGGAAAAACAAGACCGTTCCATTTACATCCATTAAAGTATTTTAAACTTGAATCAATGAAAAAAATATTAAAAATTGGGTATCCAATTGCCTTACAAAGTATATTATTTACAATCATCGCGATCATCATGACAAGAATGCAAAGTGAATATGGAATCAAGGTAGTAACAACACAACGACTCGGATCACAAATCGAAGCGTTTGCGTGGATGGTTGCATCTGGTTTTCAAATAGCATTGGCTAGTTTTGTTGGACAAAACTTTGCAGCTGGTCGATTTGATCGTGTTAAACAAGGATATATCGCATCATTGAAAATGTTAATTCCATATGGATTAATAATTAGTGTGCTGATGTATGTTCTCTCTAGAGAGTTATTCGATATATTCATCGACTCTCCTGAGACATTGGCTTTAGGAGATAGATACTTAAAAATACTTGCATTTTCACAATTATTTATGATTGTAGAATTGGGAACAGCTGGTGCATTTAATGGACTTGGTAAAACCAAATATCCATCAATTGTAGGAATTATTGGTAATGTGTTAAGAATACCTTTAGCTGCATTGCTGGCATTGTCAATGGGATTCGCTGGTATTTGGTGGGCTATAAGTATATCTAGTATACTAAAAGGTTCTGTTTTAATATTCTTATTGGTTCTCTATTTAAGAAAGATAATACAAGCACAAGCAAGAAAACTTGAAAATACTTAGACCTTAATATATAATATAGTCCGGAGTGATTGATATGATAGATAGATTAGAAACGATTCTCGAAAGATATAATGAAATCAATAAGATGTTAATGGATCCTGAAATTACAAAAGATATTCAAAGATTGACAGAGTTATCTAAAGAGCAAAGTCAATTAGAACCTGTTGTTGCTTTATACAAAGAATACAGGGATGTTCTACATAGTATTGAGGATTTAAAGGAAATGTCTCATGAAGATGATCCAGAAATCGTTGAAATGGCGAAAATGGAATTAGATGAGATTAAACCTCGTGTTCACGAAATTGAGGAAGAATTAAAAATTCTTTTAGTACCTAAAGATCCAAATGATAGCAAGAATGTTATCGTAGAGGTAAGAGGTGCTGCAGGTGGTAGTGAAGCAAATATTTTTGCTGGTGATTTATTTAGAATGTACGTAAAGTACGCTGAATTAAAAAACTGGAAACTAGAAGTAACGAATCTTGAAGAATCTGCTGCTGGCGGATTTAGTCAAGTTGAATTTACAGTTTCTGGGGATAGTGTCTATTCATTTATGAAATATGAATCAGGTGCACATCGTGTACAACGAGTTCCACAAACAGAATCACAAGGACGAGTTCATACATCAACTGCAACAGTTGTTGTATTACCAGAAGCTGAAGATGTCGATGTTGAATTACATTTGAATGATGTTCGAATTGATACATATAGAAGTAGTGGTGCCGGTGGACAAAGTGTTAATACGACAGATAGTGCTGTTCGTGTAACACACACACCAACAGGATTAGTAGTAACTTGTCAAGATGGAAAAAGCCAACATGAAAATAAAGCAAGTGCCCTTCGTATTTTAAAAGCTAGATTGTATGATAAAATCATGCAAGAAAAAGCTGAAAAAGAAGGCGATGAAAGACGTAGTAAAATCGGAACTGGTGACAGAAGTGAAAAAATCAGAACCTATAACTACCCTCAAAACCGAGTAACAGATCATCGTATTGGATTTTCAATTCAACAACTAGATCGCGTTATGGAAGGTAAATTAGAACCAGTTATTGAAGCATTGATTGGTGAAGAATTAAAAAGAAAACTTGAAGGAAAAGAATAATACAAAAGAAGAGCCGATGCTCTTCTTTGTATGTCTTATGAGGTGAACCATATGCCAACATATAAAGAAGTCTTACAAATAAATGAGCAATACGCTTTGGACAACAACAAGGAAGATTCTGCAGTAAAATTACTATTACTACATTTTTCAAAGTTATCAAGTGCAGAATTATTGCTAAATCTTGACACTGAAATGCCCGAAGAAATCTATAATGAGTTTCTATTTGGGGTTGACCGCTACGTAATCAAAAATATACCCGTACAACACATCATTGGGTATGAATCTTTTTATGGTCACCAATTCAAAGTTAATAAAGATGTACTAATTCCTAGGTTTGAAACTGAAGAACTTGTTGCCAATACATTAATGTATTATGATGAAGTTTTTGAAGGACAAAAAGTAAATGTTGTTGATATTGGAACTGGTAGTGGATGTTTGGCAATTACACTTGATATCGAAGAATCAAATATGAACGTTACAGCAACAGATATTAGTGATTTAGCTTTAAATGTAGCAAAAGAAAACAACACTAACCTTAATGGGAATGTTACATTCTTCAAAGGAGATATGTTACAACCATTAGAAGGTATGAAGTTTGATATATTGATATCAAACCCACCTTACATCCCTAATGATGAATATGTTGAATCTTTGGTTGTAGATAATGAACCTCATGAAGCACTA
>JBFFKS010000169.1:0-4153 GCA_041555275.1 Xianfuyuplasma sp.
TAT
This sequence comes from Xianfuyuplasma sp., assembly GCA_041555275.1. GTDB lineage: Bacteria > Bacillota_I > Bacilli_A > Izemoplasmatales > Izemoplasmataceae > Xianfuyuplasma. Next base: position 4 of record JBFFKS010000169.1, read on the forward strand.
TTCAATCGTGCCCTAATGATAATTCAATCTTACCCTAACGATATTACAATTTCAAATAATACGCATTCAAAAAAGCATAACTCAAATGAGCTATGCTTTTTTTCTTTTATTTTGTAGTCTTTGTCTTGTAATTTCACGTTGTTTATTAAACCTATTTAGTCGTTGTATTCTCAAATATGACTCATATCTGTCGTTAGGTAGTTCGCCACTAGACAAGGCTTCACTCACTTCACATCCAGGTTCATTTGAATGGGTACAATCTCTAAACTTACACTTATCAGCGAAGAAGGCAATATCTTCGAATGCTTCATCGACGTTATTAATAATATAAGAATGAACTTCTCTTATTCCTGGTGTATCTATTACAGATCCACCATTTGAGAGATGAATTAATTCACGATGTGATGTGGTGTGTCTTCCTTGTGAATCAGATTCTCGAACTGTATTTGTTTTAAGACGGTCTTCCCCAATCAAAGCATTGATGATGGTTGATTTACCAACACCACTGCTTCCAATAAAGATTGATGTTTTATCTTTTGTGATTATTTCTAGTGTTTTTAAGTCTTCCTCATCATATACACTTATCGGTATTATTTTTTCTAAATGATGTTCTTTTAAGGGAAGGATATAAGGATCTATATCATCACATAAATCTTTTTTAGTTAACAGAATTACTGTTTCACAATCCGTTTCATATGTTAAGGATAAAAAGTTAAGTAACTTACTTATATTGAAGTCTTTATCGAGTGCCATACAAACGAAGATTACATCGACGTTTGTAGCAAGCAATTGTTTTTCTCCAGAGCTCGTTACACCTCTTCTTTCTATAATACCATGGCGTGATTGGATACTTTCTATAATACCCCGATTGTTATCTGTAATACGGAAATTGACATAATCTCCTACTACTGGGTAATCACTTTTCTCAAATGCCATATACTTAAACCTACCACTTACTTCTAGGCTATATTTCTCATTTTTAAAATAAACGATATGATTGTTGCGATGTGATATTACAACTCTTCCTAGAGGAAGGACACTACTTGTTTGATTATGAATGATAATCACTCCTTTCAATGGTTAAAATAAGGGAGTGAAGATGCATCAAAGCAATCAAAAAGGACCCACACAAATAGGTCCTTATATAGTTTTTATATAGACTTTATTTCGTGTAGTGATGCATCTTCACTTTTTCTAAATACAGTTTATAAGTCATAAGACATCACCTCTACTTTCTATCGTTTCTACACATATAATAGCGTAGATAACCTCTTTTGTCAATCTAGTTTAATATTTCACCTATTAAATAATCAAGACGATCCTGCAGATTGCTAATATGGAGATAGCCAATGATTGCTTCAAATCCGGTCGCTTTTTTATAAGTTGCAAGATCGGCATTTCGTGCTTTTCTGTCAGTGTTTGCATTACGTCCTCTTTTGAAAACACTAATTTCTTCTTCACTAAGAACATTTTCAATCATATCAAAAGCTTTTGCTTGCCCTGTTGCACTGGTATATTTGATTGCTTCTTTATGAAGATTATCTACTTTTTGGAATCCTTTATTCAGTAAGTACTCTCTTACTTTTACTTCAAAAATAGCATCTCCTAAATAAGCAAGGGTTAATCCATTTAGTTGCGTCATTAGATGATTCCTTTTTCTTGTAGGATTCCACGGTATTTATCAGCACTAGCAAAGTCTTTTTCGAGTCTTGCTTTTTTCCAGTTATGATAAGTTTCTTTGTCTTCTTTACTTAATTCTTGCACATCAGGAATTAACCCAAAGACATCAAAGAAATCATTAAAGATTTTAATTACAGAAAGTAGTATTTCATTTTCTGTTTTGTTTCGAATCATCTGATTTGCGATCTTTACAAGGTCTTGCATTGCAGTCATTGCATTTGATGTATTAAAATCATTATCCATTGCATCGAGGAATGATTTGTATATTAGAAGTAAATCAGGATCAATTTTGGCATTACCATGAAGCATATCTTCTAGATCTAGTTTCAAATAGATTGCTTTATATATTCTAGTAATTTTTTCCCACTCTTTTGTAAATGATTGCAGTGTTTCATCCGTGTAGTTTATCGGTGCACGGTAATGGGTTGATAGCGTAAATAAACGGAATACATTTGAATCAATCTCCAAATCTTTTACCAATACAACCTTACCTTCACTCTTACTCATTTTTCCGCCACCAATGTTAAGAAGTCCATTATGCATCCAATATTTCGCGATAGAGTGATTATGGAGCGCTTTTGATTGTGCAATTTCATTTTCATGATGAGGGAATAATAGACCACTACCACCACCATGAATATCAATTTCTTCCCCAAATATATTATCAATCATCGCGACACATTCTGTGTGCCATCCAGGACGTCCTGCACCAAATGGAGCATCAAACTTAATACCAACATCCGTATCTTTCCATAATGTAAAATCCAATGGGTTTTCTTTTTTATCATTCACTTCAATACGTGAACCACTAATCAAATCATCAATATTTCGATTCGACAGCATTCCGTACTCTTTTACTTTGGTTACTCTAAAATAAACATCTCCATCAACAACATAAGCATATTCTTTATCAATAAGTTCTTGAATGAATTCAACAATTTTATCCATATAATCTGTTACCTTAGGTTTGATATAGTCTGTTTTTGAGTTTACTTTTTCAACATCGCTTAAAAATGCAGTAATATATTTTTCAGCAAGTTCTTTTTCAGATTGCCCAAGTTCAAGTGCACGATTAATGATTTTATCATCAACATCTGTAAAGTTAGAAGCGAATTTCACTTCATAACCACGATGTTCAAAATATCTTCGTACTGTATCAAAAAAGATAACAGGTCTTGCATTCCCAATATGAATATAACTATAAACAGTAGGTCCACAAATATAAATACTTACTTTTCCTTTATGAATCGGTACAAATTCTTCTAATTTATTCGTATATGAGTTAAATATCTTCATACAATCACATCCTTTGTATTTCACTATAATACGCTTATTTATTTAAAATATCAATACTATTTATAAGTTATTTTATCATATATTTGGCAATAATGAAACAATAATGATGAACGATTTTTCGCTCAACAAAGATTAATTTAAACCACTACTTGACAATACCAAGTAGTGGATGTATAATATAACTGTACTACTAAACTATATAGAGTAGCAAGGAGTGATTTTTATGATTAATAGAGCGCAAATTTTAAAAGGTTTGTTAGAAGGATGTATTTTAGAAATCATATCACATGGAGAAACCTATGGATATCAAATTACAGAAAGACTAAATCAATCGGGATTTACAAATGTTAATGAAGGTAGTGTTTACCCTGTATTAATTCGATTACAAAAAAAAGATTTTGTAAGTAGCGAGACGAAAACGTCGCCGCTAGGTCCAAAAAGGAAATACTTTACTATTTCAGACAATGGGAAAGACTATCTAACCAGTTTCAAAAAAGAATGGAAAGATGTATCAGGGATTGTCACAGACATCCTAAAAGGAGGTAAATAATATGGTACCAAATAAAAATAAAACATGGTTAATAATTTCAGCAATCGTACTGTTAATCATTCTACTTGTTATATTTTTAATTGTAGGTGTAACACTTGGTTCTGTCTCATGGATTATCTTTGCGATTATCATCATAAATGCTGGTATTATAATTCTTGCAAGCTATTTATATGATAAAAAAACGAGAATAAGAATTTCAGGATTATCAAAACCATATCAAGAAACATACATTGCAGCAACAAGCATAATGAATGTAGGTGTTACTAAACATCATGAACGAAAAGAATTACTTGATATGATATTAGAAATATTCGAACATGCAGATTTAGCAGGTAGATCAGTTAATGAAGTAATCAGTAATGATATCAACAATTACGTTAATAACTTTATTGAGGAATCAAAACATAGATTTAATTTTGCATATATTATATCTTACAGCGTGTTATTATATGTAGGTTTCCTCTTATCCTTCAAGCTATACAAAGTATTTAGACCTGGTGATTTCACTTTGGATAAATTCAAGACAGAGACACTAGATGTAGGACTCGTTTTAACCTATACAATCATCTCATTTGTCTTCTATCCATTACTAGTATATATCTTCGCCCAAATTGCAAAAAACAA
>JBFFKS010000170.1:0-4146 GCA_041555275.1 Xianfuyuplasma sp.
CAAGATTATGGTGTAGCTACTATGGCATTATCAAAAAAAGCTCTACCTATTAATCAAAACGGACTTATTTATAACGATGATAATATCTTGTCTTTACTTAGTAGTCGAGCGATGAATCAAAAAATAAGAAGACACAAAAATCTTAAAGGACCAAAAAAAAGAACCAAAGATAACGACTTATGTTTTGAAGAAAACCTCATTAATTTAATTAATAGTAATAAATAGTTGCATTTTAGATTTTATTTTGATACAATAAATACGCTGAAAAAACGGAGGTGACATAATGGCAAATATCAAAGGATCAATTAAAAGAAACCTTACTAATGAAAAACGTAGAGCAAGAAATGCATCATTCAAATCAGGATTAAAAACTGCAGTTAGAGACGTTGAAATTTTTGTAGAAGAAAGTGCTAAAGATAAAGCAGTAGCTGCATTAGCAATTGCTAACAAAAAACTAGATAAATCAGTGACTAAAGGTATCAATCATAAAAACTATGTCGCTAGACAAAAATCAAGATTAGCTAAATTAGTTAACAGTTTATAATACTAAACAAAAAACGGCGTAAAGCCGTTTTTTGTTTATGTTCCAAGTATAAATAATTCCAATCCTATTTTTTTATCGATACGACCAGATTTAATCTTAAAATCTAAATCTTCTAAAGTTCTTAGGTGTTTCTCAACAACATCTCTATTAACACTCTTTGCATTTTTCATAATATAGTATGCTCGTCCTGAGGTGGCATTGAAATAATCAGCTACCGCTTGTTTATCTTTACCAGACTCAAGTAATAATTTGGTATGAAGTATTTCCCTATATTTCGTAACAAGTATCCCAAGTATTCTTAGTGGGTCCTCACTGTGCATTATTAAATCAGTATATATTTCAAGAGCTCTACTTCTTTTATTATCAAGAATCATATTAGTAATCTCATAAACGTTATCTTCGACGTTTTTTGTGATTACTTTTTTTATTACATCAATATCAACTCTGTTTAGGTCCTCTGAATATAAAAGTAATTTTTTAGTTTCACTGACAAGAACTTCTGTGTTGTTTTCAACACGCTTCATTAATTCGTTCAAAGCATCTGGATTTATAGTAGTGTTATTTTTTGCCAATTGTCTTTTAACCCAATTTCTTAAATCAGGATCTTTTAAAGGGGTGCATTCTTCAAAATTAGAAGTTGCTTTTATTTTTTTTGTAATTGCCTTTCTTTCATCTAATTTGCCATAAGGTGCATGAAAAACTAATATTGTTTCCATTGGAGGATTATCTAAATATCTAGATAAAGCATCAAGATTATGATTTAACTCTTTTTTTGGTTTTTTTTCGCTAGATAAAAAATAAGCGTTTTTTACTATAACTGCCTTCTTATCCGACATAAAAGGGATAGTTGCAGCATCGTTTAACGCAGCTTCAATATCAACTTCTTCCATATCATATGTAGTCACATTGAAATCATCGATGTTGTATTTAGCGAATAATTGATCCGTCTTTGTCTTTATTATGTATCTATCAATTCCATAATACAAATATATGCTTTTTTCCATAGAAACACCTCATATCAATTATAACACACATTTTTAAGGTCCATAGAATTTTTTATACTCTTTATTTCGAAAATAAGCTACTTCAATTGTACCCATCTCGTCAGTTCTGTATATATTGACCACATTCTCAATATACCTAGATATAATAATGTCGGATGGATGTTGATGTTTATTATTTTTCGACACTATTATAAATGCAGATTCTAGATTTAAAGAGTTTATAAAATCTGAAGATGAACTTGTAATACTACCATGATGAGATACTTTTAGGTAATCAGGATTAATAGAATACTCGTTCATGAACTCCTCTTCCCTACTAACTTCAGAATCTCCCATAAATAAATAATGTTTGCCAGAAATGAATAAACTTAATATCAGACTGTTGTCATTCTCATTACTACTAATATAATTCATTTTATAAATATACAGTCTAATGTTTCCACAATCAATGTTTTCACCATGAAACTCATTTACATTTGAATTTGAAATAATATTATTAACACTAAATAAATCAAGAAGATCACCAGTCTCACCATAGTGATCTTCATGGAAGTGACTGATTATTAAATAATCTAGCTTCTTTACATTTTTTGATAGCAAAAAGTTTATCACTTCATCATGTTTATCACTCTCTCCAGTGTCAATTAAAATATTACATTTTCCAAATTTATCCTGAACAAAAGTGGCATCTCCTTTAACGTCAAGAAAATACATATGAGTTACTGGATCAAATTTAGCAGAATTAATGACAAAAATTATGACAAGAAAGCAACATAGAATCGGTTTATTTACTCGTCTTTTCATTTCAATATGTAAGTACACAAAAAATATTAAAATAAGAAATATGATAATATAGATGATATGGTTAAAATACATATATATACTTATATTAGCTATTTTATCAGCATTAGTTATCATTGTATTGTACTGTATAATAATGAGATAATATATATAATCAAAGAATGGCAGCATAAATGTAATCAACCCTAATGGTAGCACAATTACTGACATAAAAAAAACAAATATTACATTATACAATATCGTCATTAAATTGAAGGAATATGCTAAGTTCACCGTCATTATAAATGAACTTGTAAAAGCGAGAACACTTACTCTTAATAGTTGATTAAATAAACCTTTTACTAATAATAGTCTACTTCCCAATAGTATAACAAATGTCATATAAAAACTCAGTTTAAATCCTGTACTATAACATGAATAGGGATTTATCAACAACATACCGATGAATATTATACTAAGCACATCTATATTACTTAACTTTATTTTATACTTGTTTTTCGCTGTCAATCCAAAATACATTAATGAAGCTCTTGTTATTGAAGGAGTAAACGCAGTTGCAATCATATAGAGTATTAGTATAGTAATAGTAAAACTCACTATGAAGTTTGTGCTAAATTTAAACCTAGATAACAAGTAATTTAATGCTGAAACTAGGATCCCTATATGCAATCCGCTAACTGCAAATAGATGACTGATTCCCATACTATTTATACTACTGGTCAAGTCTGGATTAAAATCATCTTTATTTGCTAAAATGAATGTTTTTATATATGACTTACTATATGGGTGATTATCTTCGATGTACTTTTCTATGTAATATGGAATCAAATTAATTGAGAACTTTTTACTTGTATATTCCATAGATTCTGCATATATTATATACTTCACTTTTTTTGATAACAAATAGTTTTTATAGTTAAAAGTATTGGGTATTGTATTACCTGTGGGGGACTCTAATTTACCCTTAAGTATATATCTTTCTCCAGGCAAAATGACTTGTTCGGAGGTCAAAAAGACATTGACCATATGTTCTTCTACCTTTCCTTCTATTATCATGTAATCACCCTTATCACTGACTCTATTAACCTTGAAAGTGAATTGAGCACCAGATAATTCTGTTTTATAGTTAAAGTTTAATATAGATATCCCATAAAAAACAAGAATAACAAGAATAATTTTCCACAAATCGAAGTGGTTTTTAATCAGATAATAGATATAAAATGGAATTATTATACCATACCAAAAATTATTTATAGTTAGAATGACTAATACTAATGATAGTGCAACATATACGTATCTGTATCTATACTTTAATAAGTTCTTTAATATCATCAAAAGTACTTTCACCTATTCCAGAAACGTTCATAATTTCCTCAATACTTTCAAATGGTCCATGCTCATCTCTATATTCAATTATGCTCGTTGCAGTACTTGGTCCAATCCCTGGTAGTGTTTCTAAAATAATACTAGATGCAGTGTTTATATTTATTAAACTTTCATCGAAAGGATCTTCCACTACTATTGCTGGTACATTGTCTGAAAACGATGGAACATATACAATATCCTCATCATATAGTATAACACTCATATTAATTGCATTTGTATCTGCCTCATCTGTTACTCCTCCTGCGATTGAGATTAGTTGGAAGAGTCGGTAACTACTTTCGATTTTGTATACACCTGGATACTTTATTTCACCCTTTATATCAACATAGATGTATTCTTTACTTATATCCAATGTATCAACAATATCTTTCCCGAAAGGATTACTACTTTGTTCAGAAGTATCTTTAGGTA
>JBFFKS010000171.1:0-4122 GCA_041555275.1 Xianfuyuplasma sp.
CTGGTAGTAGCGATACGTAAATTCCCTTGATACTCGTCCATTGAGAATTGGTCCAATGTATATCCACTTACGATACCATTGCCAACATAATCAATGTTTGGACCATCCACTGCAATTTTAAGAATTGCAGTTTTATTTTCATAATTTGGTTCATTATCGAAATCAAATAGTGTATTTTCAGGATAGAAGTAATAAATATTTCCAACTAGATATATATTATCTTGAGAGACAAATAAGTTATATCCGTTATCGCCAAGAATTACTTCCATATCCACCAATTTATTATCTAAATCAATCGCATAAAAATTTGTATATGAAGTTGGTGATGTTCCTTCAACATAAATAATATCATCATACTTAGCGCTTCTTTCGACACCATCGACTGTGTATGTCGATAAATAATCATCTAATACTAAGTCTTCATCATAAAACGGAATATATGTGTTTGTTACGATATACAAATCATCATCTATTTTTCTAGTTCCAATGTAATTTCCTTTTACCTCATATTCTGCATTCAATGAAAAATCATCAGATTTGTCAAATACATACACATTTACATCTTGATCTTGATTATAATACCAAATGTCATAGAAGTAATCTTCTGTTACATTGTTTCCATAAATACTGCAGTAATATTGATAATCATTTCCTAATACAACAAGATAGTCTTCATCGACGTATAATCCAATAGTGTAAAAACTATATGGACATTCATCCTCACTTACTTGTGGTGTTAAATCGATTACTTTATAGTTACTTAGTGCTTCTGCTTCTAAAGATTGGGTAAATGCAAGGGTAATAAATACACGACTTCCTTGAATCGAATAAATGTATTTACCATCGGTTACAACATTATCCATTTCATCTACACCAAGTACTTGATTGTTTGTTTCACTATAGTCATCGCTACCTTGATCCCCATCACCTTCAGGTACAGCACCGTCATCCACTAGGTTTTCTGCGTCTGTAAATAATGAATTACGCCAGAAATAACTTTGAGTCTGATATTTATCCTGGAAGTCCTCATAGATTTCCATGATGTCGCTCGCATCTTTTACTCCTAAAACTTCTCCTATAGGGAATACCTGATTTGGCGTTTGTACAATGAGTAAGAGCGCCAATGCGGCAACAGGCGCAAGTGCTGCGCTTCCCAATAGACCTATTCTACCTATAAAAGGTTGTCTTGTCGTTTTAATCCTCATTGTCATGTGTTTAATGTTTAATTTTTTGTTTAATTTTACTTCTTCAATTAGTTTGGTAATCATAAATAACGTAAATCCAATTACGAGTAAAGAAACAAACAAAATAAACGGATTATTTAATAAATATTTCATATGATACCTCCTTAGATTTCCAGAGCCTTTTTAAACTCTTTAAGATAGCCCCTGTTAACCTCTAAATGTTCCCCATTTTTCATTAATAAATCAAGTTTTGAGTTGATTGCTGGTTTAATATAGTCTATTTTCCCAATGTTTACTAGACAGTATTTACTGATTCTAATAAAATCCTTGTTTGAAAGCAACTCTTCTATTTCGTAGAGTTTGTTTCTAACAATTAATTTTGTGTTGCTAAGTACTCCGTACACATCTTCACCTTCTACAATAAAGTAATAATAGTTACGACATTCAACATTTTTACTTCCATATTCATTATTCCCGGTGATATATAACTCCTCACCACGAACTATTATGTCTAGTAAACGAGATATTTTAGGAATCTCGGCATGATTAAATACAATATTGATTTTGTCTTCTTCTACTAAATTTTTGTCATCTGTAACGACATATGTGTATTTTGGGGATTCGACTAATTCTAAACGTTCCAACAATATTTTATGTTCTCCGCTTGACACTTTGAGTTTAAACATAAAATAACCTCCTCTTGAAGTCACTCTAATTCTAGCACTTCTCTTTTCTATATAAAATGGATGAAAGGTATCATACATATATTTTATACCAAACTACATTTTTTATCCATATATAAAGGAAAAGAGACCTAAAATAGGCCTCTATAATGTTTTTAGTACATTGTATAGTTTTTGTAAAGGGACACCCATAACTGAATAGTAATCTCCTTTTATTTCTTTAATATATTTTGCGCCATAACCTTGAATTCCGTAAGCTCCTGCTTTGTCAAACGGTTCATCCGTATCTAAATATTCATTTATTTCACTATCTGACATTTGATTAAATGTTACGTCAGCTTGATCTAGGAATACATGATTTGTTCCTTGATATACAACAGCACAACCTGTTAAAACAGTATGTGTTCTATTTGATAAAGCTCGTAACATATTGAATGCATCTTGTCTATCAACTGGTTTACCTAAAGGATTTCCATCTAATATTACTAGAGTGTCAAAACCCATTATGCATTCATCATCACTTGTCTTTATGTGAAGTGCTTTTTCCAAAGCTAAATCCATTACAAATTCTTCATTAGATAATCCTTCCTTTAAATCTTCACATATATCACTTACTTTTATAGTAAAATCAATATCTAGAAATCTAAGGAGTTCTTTTCTTCTTGGTGAACCACTTGCAAGGATATACTTTTTACTCTTCAACTAACGTTTCCTTGATTGGAGGGTTAACGAAGAATAACAAGATACAAGAAACTGCTAATGGAATCAACAATAACAATACAGCTGCGTTAGTCCCTAAACGGTCTGTATCTTGGAAGAATGCGATAATAAACGGAGAGAAAACTCCTGCAAAACGTCCAAATACACTAAAGAATCCGAAGAAATCGTTTGATTTTTCATAAGGAACCATTTTGGCAAAATAACTTCTACTAACTGATTGAATACCACCTTGTGCAGTACCAATGAAAAATCCTACTACCCACATCAAGTATGTTGTATTTTCATGAATATAGAATACCATTACTACACCAAGAGCATAAATCAATATTCCATAGTAAATCATAATTTTGTTTCCAAATCTCTTCGTTAAACGTCCGTATAAGATTGCTGAAGGGAATGCAACAACTTGGACCATAACAACTACACCAAGCATTGTCATTGCACCAACACCTAAATCTCCACCAAGGTTAGTGGCCAGACGAATAACTGAATTTACAACGTCAATATAAAGTAAATATGCTATTAAGAAAAGGATAATATATCTATAACTTTTTAATTCTTTTAACGTTGCACCTAAACGTTTGAGTGAAGCACTAAAGTCTCCACCATTTTCGCCTTTTTGAATAACATATGTTTGTTCTACGTTTCTCAATAATGGTAAACTCCAATAAATCCACCATACAATAGACACTATAAATGCAAAACTAATTCCAAGACGTTCTAGTTCAAATTGGCTCAATCCTAAGAAACCAGGTTTGACTATTTCAAATAAAACCAAAGCATAAGGAATAAGTCCAACAAAGAATGGAATTAAACTACCGATATATCCCCATGCGTAACCAGTTGCACTGATTTCATCCATTCTATCTTCTGTCGTAACATCAACTAAGAATGCATCATAAATTACATTGGTTAAGTTATACCCGAAACTTGAGATAAAGAAGATAACAAGTAATGTTACCCATCCGTAACCAGGAATCGCTAATCCTACTCCACCAATCATTGCTACTGCTAAGAAAATTACAAAGAATTTCTTTTTATTACCCGCATAATTAGACCAAGATCCAATCATTGGACTAATAATTGCAACGACTAAAGCTAAAGCGGAAACCATATATTTAAATATTTGTGTTCCCCCTAAAATACCTTGAGCACTTGATCCTTCCCAAAGTCTATCGTATGCAGGATTTGTTATTTGTTCTCCTGCTACTTCAATATACTTCGATATACCATCTGCAACATGTGGTGCCATATAAATCATTTCATATAAAATCGGGAAAAAGATTGTTATAACAGTTAGTATGAAAGCTGAATTTGCTATATCATAGACTACCCAAGATCGTTCCTTTTTTGTTAGCTTTGGTAATTTAAACATAATATCGCTCCATTTCGTAATTTATTCTATCTTTTTCCATTATATCATAATATAATTAAAACACTTATATATTTTGAATTTCAAAGGAATTACAATGTAATATAATATCAATTAAATATGGTATAATAAGGGTAGGTGATTTATATGAAAAAGAATATGA
>JBFFKS010000172.1:0-4079 GCA_041555275.1 Xianfuyuplasma sp.
AAACTACAACTTAAACTACCACAAGTTTCACATCCAGGTAACTCAATATCTAATGGAGCTGCCGTTTTACTATTTAAATAATATGTTAAAATATATAGTCCTATTACACCAACTAATATTAAAACAATTACAAAGATTCCATCCATAATATCAACTCCTCAATAATATTATAACACTGCTCTAATATTCTTTCCAATAAGAGTGCATTTATATTGATATATTTTTGTTGTAAAAACTATATATGCAAACGCTCACATAGACTAAAAAGTGTACTAAACAAGGGCAAAAATAAAAAAAATAAAAAAAAGAAACATTTTTCTTTACAACTAATTTTAAGTGTGTATAATGAGTGAGGTTGCAAATAATTTTATGCATGATTTATAGTATAAAAACGTAAAGAAAAATCAAATTCTATGGAGGAAACAAGAATGAACAATGCATCATTAGGATTTTCAGTTGAGATGATTATCTCAGATTTCAAAAATGTACACGCTGAAATCTTACGCAAAGCTGAAAAGAAAAACAAAAAATCAATTAAATAATTAATATTTATTAGAGAATCGACAGATATACAGACATCATTAAGTGCACTGTATCCCGCGGGATACAGTGCACTTTTTCGTTACAAAGGAATTTGAATATTTAACATGAAATATTGTTTTAGCACTCTTCACTTGACAGTGCCAACACGAAGTTATATAATTCAACTTGATAAAGGAATAAAGGAGTGAAATATATGGCAAAAACAAAACAGTTTAAAACCGAATCTAAGAAGTTGTTAGATCTAATGATTAACTCTATTTATACGCACAAAGAGATCTTTTTAAGAGAGTTAATTAGTAATGCAAGTGATGCAATTGATAAAAGACATTACATTGCACTAACAGATGCTGATAAAGCAGCTGATTATGAAATTATTATCGATTTAAATGAAGATAACAGAACAATCACCATTTCTGATAACGGTGTTGGGTTAACTGAAGATGAATTAATCAGTAACTTAGGTACAATCGCAAAAAGTGGTAGTAAAGAATTTAAAGAAGGATTAGAAAATGCAGACATTGAAATCATTGGCCAATTTGGTGTTGGTTTCTATAGTGCCTTTATGGTATCAAAAAGAGTTCATGTTACAACAAAGAGTATTAACTCAGACAAAGCATTCACATGGTCTAGTGAAGGTTCAAGCAACTATACAATATCAGATGCAGAACGTGATGAAGCTGGGACTACAGTTGTTTTAGAACTACGTGATAATAATGAAGAAACAGAAGAAAATTATGATGAGTTTTTACGAGAGTATCATATCAAAGAACTTGTAAAAAAATATAGTGATTATGTTCGTTATCCAATCAAAATGGATGTCACAAAATATGATTATCCCGAAGATGAAAAAGCAAAACCAATTACATATTTGGAAACAGAGACTTTAAATTCAATGATTCCATTATGGAAAAAAAATAAAAATGAAATCACGGAAGAAGAATATGGTGAGTTCTATAAAGCTAAATTCCATGATCATGAAAATCCGTTAAAAGTAATACACACAAAAGTAGAAGGTGTAACTACGTATACAAGTTTACTATTTATCCCAAAAAAAGCACCTTTTGATTTATACAGTGAAAAGTATGAAAAAGGATTACAATTATATAGCCGTGGTGTTTTCATTATGGATAAAAATAAAGACTTAATTCCTGATTACTTTAGATTTGTAAAAGGATTGATTGATAGTAGTGATTTATCATTAAACCTTTCTCGTGAAATGTTACAACACGATCGTCAACTCAAAAAAATCGCCAGTAACGTCGAATCTAAGATTAGATCTGAACTTGAGAAAATGCAAAAGAATGATCGTGAATCATATAATGAATTCTATAAAACATATGGTATTAACTTAAAATATGGTATATATGAAGGATTTGGATTAAACAAAGAAAAACTTCAAGACTTAATCATGTTTAAAACAACAAAATCAGATGAATTCAAAACATTAAAAGAATATATTGAAACTATGCCAAAAGATCAAAAAGTAATATATTATGCATCTGGGAAAACAAAAGAATCAATCCTAGCGTTACCACAAATGGACTTGATTAAAGAAAAAGATTACGAAGTACTATTGTTTACTGATGATATCGATGAATTTATGGTAAACATTATTCGTGATTACGATAAAAAAGAATTTAAATCAATTAATCAAGGAGATCTTGATTTAATCGATAAAAAAGATGAAAAGAAATTAGACAAATTAGAAGAAGAGAAAAAAACACTTTTAGATACTATAAAAGATGCACTTGAAGGAAAAGTAGATCAAGTAAAACTATCAAAAAGACTAAAAGATAGTCCTGTTTGCTTAGTTAGTGGAGAAGGATTAAGTATGGAAATGGAAAAAGTACTTAAAAATATGCCACAAGCAAACGAAGCAAAAGCTTCTAAAATATTAGAAATTAACCCAAATCATGAGTTATTTAAAACACTAGAAGCACTTAGTGAAACAGAACCAGAAAAAGTAACTAGTTACGCTAAAATTCTATATAATCAAGCGTTGCTTATTGAAGGATTACCACTCGACAATCCTGTTGAATTTAGTAATTTAATGATAGAATTAATGGTAGATAAGAACAAAGTAAGTTAATCTTAAAAAGACACCTCGATAGGTGTCTTTTTTTTACTTTTAGATTGTTTTTTTCAATGTAATTTTTTCAATAATAGTTTAAAATATAAGTGGTGATATATATGAAATATACAAAATTATTCATTATAGTATTAGTCTTAATTCTATCTTCATGTGAGGGACCTAAAAGACCACTTAACGAAGTGGATTGCAATGTCACACCAAATCATGAAGAATGTATCGAGGAAATAGATTGTTTGGTTACGCCAAACGATCCATCTTGTCTTGAAGAAATTGATTGCAGCGTAACACCGGAACACGAAGACTGTATTGTTGATTGTACAGTTACACCAAATGATCCTGAATGTATCGAGGAAGTGGATTGTGAAATCACTCCAAATCACGAAGACTGTATTGTCGATTGCAGTGTAACACCAGAACACGAAGACTGCATTGTTGATTGTAGTGTAACACCAAACGATCCTGAATGTGTTGTTGACTGTGAAATTACACCAAACGATCCTGATTGTGTGGAAGTAGTAGATGAAACAGAGACATGTGAAATTAGAGAGATAGAAAATTGTGTCTTCTCTTTAGCAATTGCTAACAGTGATGACACCTTTGAAAATATAGGGACATATGAAACATTACGTCATGCAGAACTTGCGTTAGATGACATAGATGATATGGACTATGTTGTATTATGGGACAACAAAGTTGTGGATATGAAACAAGGTGTTATTAATTTTAAAACAAAAGAATCAACACAAATTACTGAAATATTTCCTCCTGATTTGTACATTAAGACCTATTTAAACGGTCATTACAATGTGGATGGTGCATTTATAAGTAGTGATGCCTTCGTTATCACAGGAATGATAGCTGGACTTCGATTTGAAGTTAATTTTAGTGATGTAGAATTGATTCCTCATGTTCAAAATGATATGAACTATTCCTACTACAAAGTAACGATGCATAATGAATTAAATCATTACATCTTACAAGATTTACATACTGTTGCTTATTGGTCTACAGGACCATTTGATCAAGCTCCAGATTATCTTCTTGAAGATGTTAAATACTACAGTTATGACGGACATTACTTCTATGATGACATCGAAGAAATGTTTTTAGATTATCGTTTAAACATAAATGTTCATGCAGTAAACCGTTATGAACCTTACTATAATTATTATCAATATTTGTCTTTTAGAACAAAAACAAATTACACAGGTGAAGAATTAAATGATTACTTGAATAATCATACAGTTTCCTATAGTGTGATGAGAGACAGTGGATTTGATTTTTATAATGCTCAAAATGATGTCTTTATTAACGCTGCATTGGAAATTGCCTTTGCTGTTCACGAGAGTGGATGGGGAACAAGTGCAATTTCCATCGCCAAACGTAATCTATTTGGGATGAATGCTGTGGACAGTGATCCTTTTAATGAAGCTACTGGTTTTGC
>JBFFKS010000173.1:0-4048 GCA_041555275.1 Xianfuyuplasma sp.
GCAGTGATGAAAGTAGAACGTTTCACAGAAACAGATACTGTATTGATCGCTGATGTGGCAATTGAATACTATGATTTCGATTTATATAGTTTTGAAACAACAATTTATTATGATGCAGGAGTTACATTCGATCAAATTATGTTTGATACAAAATTAAGCAGTTGTTTCGTCGCAGTAAATGATACGGTTGCTGGACAAGTTAGACTCGCAGTAGCATGTGCGAACCCAGTTGAATTTGATGATATTGCATTTAGTGCATACTTTAATAAAACGGAAACAACATTGTCTCATTTCAGTGTCACACTAGACAACACTGATATTAATGAAGTAGGAAACATTTTAGAATTAATGAATGTATATAATACAGAAAGAAATTATGATTTAAATAATGACGGTGTAGTTGATGAAAACGATATTCAAATGTTAATTGAAGAATATAACAAAACATATCGTTCAGCTGACATTAGTAAATACGATTTTAACTCAGATGGAATTGTCGATATTTATGATATAATCAAAAATAATAACTTGCCAGATTAAGGAGGAGAATCATGAAAAAAATATTACTAGCAATATTCACAACACTAATCTTCATTTTTAGCTCCACCACCAGTGTAAGTGCGGCAGTGACACCAAGAGCTTTAATCGAATTTGACAAAATAACATATAAAAAAGACGATATAATACACTTAAAGATTCATGCATTTGATTTCGCAGATTTATATGGTTTTCAGGTAGATATCAAGGAGAACACAGCTGTGTTCTCCATCCCTGATAACACACTTACACCATATACAGTTGATGTATTGAGTATATTAGGTGGAGGACATGAATGGTTAAATACAAAAAGTAATCAAATTGCTTCCATTATTTATACAGTTCAAACAGGGGCAATAATTGGCACAGATTTTAATCAAAATTCATTATTAGTGGAAATAGATTTGGTAGCCAATGCATCAATAACAGATATTTATGAAGAATTTAATGTGTCGGCAGACTTTGATGATTTAGAATTTGGTGACGCAAACATTATTGTTAAGTTGTCCGATTCATTAGGTGATCCAATTGTCTATGAATATTACGTAGATACAACACCACCAGTATTAAGTGGATACACCAATCATACAGTCGATGAAGACACAACAATCCCTGATGTAATCACGGATGTAATTGCAGTCGATGACTTTGATTCAAGACTTTTAACAGTAGAAAGTGATATCCTTTCAGTCATTGACATTAATACTCCAGGTGACTATATCGTTACACTAAGTGCAACAGATATTTTTGGAAATGTAGGAACACAACAAATTACTGTTACTGTAAATGATATAACACCACCATCGTTTTCAGGACCACTCTCAATCGAATTACAAATTGGAGACGAAATTCCAAATTTTAAAACACTTGTAACTGTAGTAGACAATAAAGATGGTGTTATTACTCTTGTTGATGAACATGTTGATTCTACTAACGTAAACTTCAATGCAGTAGGTGATTATCAAGTTTATTACACTGTATTGGATGAAGCAGGTAATGAAGGAATCTTCTCAATTGATGTAAAAATCATTGAGAAAATAGAAGTTGCAAGTATTGTAATTAGTACAGCAAATTTAGAAGTGAATAATCATGCAACTGGTACAGTAGAGTTTACTGTGTTACCAGTAGAAGCACTAAATATAGAAGTGGAAATAACCACTTATGATTCATCAATTGTTTCAATTGATCAAGACGGTAACTTCATCGCATTAAAATCAGGACAAGTAACCATTACAATTAAGTCATTAGATACACAAGTAGAGGATCAAATCACAATTACAGTATTGTTGGTTACTCCTAAGTTTACATTGAACCCTAGTTTAGATACAGTTTACGTAGGTGTTAACTGGTTTGATCCAGGATGTAAAGCAACATTATCTGGAGTAGAAAATGATTGTACAGTTGACTCGAACAATGTAACAAATACAGCAGGAACATACGAAGTCGTTTATTCATATAGCGATTCTGATGGGGTAAAACGAACAGTAACTCGTAAAGTGAAAGTAGTCGAAGTTCCAGCCGTTAATGAATTAAAACTTAATGCTGGTATAGACACCATTTTAAAAGATTCTGAATGGATAGATGCTGGCTGTACACCAAATTGTATTGTTCTATCTAATAATGTGGATACAAGTAAAACAGGAACATACGAAGTTATATATCAAAAAAATAACGATTCTTCAACTACTATAACAAGATATGTAAATGTTTATACAAATGCAGGTACTGGTAGTGTTTTAGCAATAATCGAACGTAAAAAAGAAGGTGAATTCTATGCGTAAACTATCACTGTTACTATTAATGTTAGTCGTTTTAACACTGACAGCATGTAAAGAGGAATTACCTTTAATAGCTTCCATAAATCCTGCGCTTGATACCATTGAAGTTGGGGAAACATGGGTTGATTCTGGTTGCACAAGCAATGGAGAAACGTGCTCCGTTGTTGATGATGACGTTAATACTACAGCAGTTGGTAAATATGAAGTAACTTATCTTGCGATTAAGGGCGAAGAAGAAATGTACTTAAAAAGAATTGTTACAGTTGTCGATGTTACAAAACCACATATTATCTTAAATCCTGGTATTGATACTATTCAGGTAAACGATACATGGGTAAACACTGGATGTACTGCAACAGATAATTATGATTCAGAGGTAGATTGTGTAGTATTTAGCAACAATATAGATAACACTACTATAGGGGAATATGAAGTAGTTTATAGATCTATTGACGATAGTGGGAACGTTCAAGAAATGACGAGATATGTATTTGTTGTAAACGATAATTAAAATTTTTAAGGGGGGATGGCTACAAAATGAGTGACGTATTAAGTATTATTAAAAGTAATGATATTGATAAAGTAGAATTTCATTTAGAGTACACAGAAATTGTGATTGACTTTTTTGAAAAACGAAATCTTGATATCACTGAACTTACAGTAGAATTAAACTTACTTCAGGAAAAATACGAGGAACTAAAAAAGAAAAGAAAAATATTACAACAAAAAAAATAACAAAATAAAAAAGTGAGGTTAAATGATAATTACCTCACTTTTTTGATACAATATAACTAGGTGATATAAATGAATAAAAAAATTGAATACTACGATTCCCATCTCCACTTATTAGGATTAGGCTATAATGAGTCTCTAATCAATTTAACGACTTATACGAGTATTGAATCACTACACTCTATAAAGTCTAAGAAAACCCTAATAATCGGTAGAGGATGGCATCAAAATAACTTCAAAGAAAAGCGATACCCTACCAAACAAGATTTAAACAAAATATCAACCACAAAACCCATCATCTTTATCAGGGTTTGTGGCCATGTTTTGGTTTGTAATGATAAAGCAATGGAAGAAGCAAACATAAATAAATCTACAAAACAAATCGAAGGAGGGACCTTTGATTATAAAACAGGCATCTTCACCGAAGATGCTCTTAAGTTAATTTATTCTATTATTCCATCTCCTACAAAAGAAGATATTAAAGATATGTTTATCAAAGGAAACAACATCCTTTTTCAACACAATATAACGCACTGTGCTAGTGATGACTTTTCTACACTACAAGTTCCATATGAATTAATAATCGAATGTCTAGAAGAACTCTACAATGATGGACTCATGCATGCAAAACTATATGAACAAGTGAATCTTCCTTCAAAAGAACTATTGCTAGATTACATAAACAAAGGGTACCATAAGAAACAATTCAATGGCTTTAAAATGGGACCCCTAAAACTACTTGCAGATGGATCTCTAGGTGGTCGTACAGCCTATCTAAATGAAGATTATAGTGACGATCCAGGAAATAGAGGAATCAAAGTATTTAAAGACGAAGAACTTGAAGAGTTAATCTATATTGCTGATTCAAATGGCATGGATGTAGCCATCCATGCCATTGGTGATGGAATGATTGATATTGTTTTAACTGCGATAGAGAAATCTACAAAGAGAACAAACAGAACAAACCATAGACATAGTATCATCCATGCCCAACTAGCAAA
>JBFFKS010000174.1:0-4046 GCA_041555275.1 Xianfuyuplasma sp.
GATCTTTGCGTTTTGTCTGATAATAATATTATTATGGCGCTGGACCTTTCAAATAACTATATTGATGCATTAGATTGTTTAAGTAATATGACTGGATTAGTTGTTCTAAACCTAAATAGCAACTTAATTAGGGATTTTGGTTTAAATGTATATACTCCGAATCTATTGGAACTATATCTTGCAGATAATTATTTGAGTGATTTAAATGGCATTGATACTTTAACTCAATTAACATATTTAGATATTTCTAGTAATCCAATTATATCCATTGACGATTTGTTAGGTTTAGAAAATTTAATATCATTAGATTTAGAAAACACAGATTTAACAACCATCAATAATATTGATTTACTTACAAAATTAAAATATCTATATTTGGATGCGGATTTAGATGATTATTACATTCTTGATTATTTATTTGATCTCGTCCAGGTAGACATATTAGAATTAGATGCAGATTTAGAGTTTTCTTTCTTTATCGATTATATGGCTGCATATAATATTATAATCAATACAAAATCAGTCGTCTCTTTTGATTTAGAAAACCCAAATATCTTGATGTCTACATTAGATGCAACAATCAATTATGGGACTACGATAAACTTTGATGATTACATTATTGAAGTATATGATTACTGGGATGGATATATGTATGATCAGTCTATAACATATAGTGTTGAAGACACCTCATTACTAGATCCTGGCTATCATCTTATTACGATAACCGCAACTGATGATGATGGAAACAAGACATCAGTAATATTCCAATTAACTGTTATTGATGATTATGATTTAGGGAATCTCATAGTCTTTATTCGATTTAGTGATGAAACAGACTTTGTAGCCCCACAAAATTATGAATATTTCAACGGATTATTTAATGGGGATACGTTATCTTTGATAGACTATTATCGTGAAGTATCATTTAATAGTTTTCATATAACAACTGTATTTCCAAACAATGATATCGCATTTTATACAGATTCACACCCAAGAGGGTATTATCAACCTTATCACTCAGGATTGAATCCAATTGGATATCAAAACGATACTGAAAATTATGAACGTGAGTATGCATTATTATCTAATGCTATTAATTGGTTAGAAACATCTAATCTCGTAAGTGAAGATAGGATTCTTGACTATAATCTAGATGGGAGAATTGATGTTGTTACTTTCTTAATTTCGGGTCATGTAGATGATTGGTTAGATTTGCTCTGGCCACATAAATATGCGATGTATGATAGTCTTGATAATAATAATGAATTTTATATTGATGCACCACAAATAAATGGTGATTATGTTTTTAAATATACCTTCCAAATGATTGGTGATTCTGTCGAACTAAGCCCTTATTTTGATTTAGGTGTTTTCGCACATGAAATGTTTCATATTATCGGTGCTCCTGATCTTTATCATTATTATTCAGGTGATGAGATTGAATCAGTAGGAGATTGGGGTCTTATGGATAATACCTCTGATATCCCATCACACATGCTCCTTTATATGAAAGAAGTCTATGGAGGTTGGGATCAAGACCAAATTGATGTTAGTACAGATGGTTCTTATAATTTAAATGTTTCTACTTCTCAAACAGATAATCTAATCATTATTGATCTTGGTTATTCTAATGAGTATTTGTATCTAGAATATAGACAAAACATTGGAAATTATGAATCGAATATTCCAAACGCTGGACTTCTTGTTTATCGTGTTGACAGAGACTTTGAGAACTTAGGTAATGTTGATGGATACTACGATGAACTAATGAATGCTCTTGAAGAGGTCTTCATTTTCAGGGTTTTAACTTATGATGAAACCACATTTGTGAATACAGGAGATTATTTCATTGTGGATGATGGAGATGCAAATTTAGCTGCATTAACACTTGATGGATTGTTCCAAGCTGGACCTTCAACAACAATACCTTTATTCTTTAGTGATGGAACACCAATTAATATTACAATTACGATAACTGCACAAAGTGAAAATGAGATTACAGTTTTAATTGACTTTTTAAATTAATATTCATACTGAAACACTTCTTCGGAAGTGTTTTTTTATATAAAAAAAACGGAGTATAAATTACTCCGTTTCACCGTCCCAACCTTGGATACCATCTGTTAAATTATAAACTTCTGTAAATCCTTCTGAAATCATTATTTCTGCAGCACTTGCACTTCTATTCCCACTATTACACATAATTACTACTGGTTTGTCTTTATCCAGTTTGTCTAATCCACTGTAATCATCTACTAATATGTAATAATCGATTACAATTTTAAATCCCGGAACATGACTATCATAATACTCTGTTGTTGTTCTTACATCAACAAATTGATAATCATCTGGGTTTTGTAACATTACCTTTAATTCTTCATTATCAATATTTGTATATCCTTGTTTGCATGCTGATAAGCCAAATAATAATATAAACGCCGCTACAAGCAGCAATATTTTTTTCATAATAATTCACCTCAATATTATTATATTAGACATTTAGTTCGTTATCAAACTATTTGCTTATACATTTCCTTTATACCATTCAATCCCAGAAAAATAAACACCTGTTTCTTCATAAAAATGAGTATGATTTTTTTCTGGATTCGCTTTTTTAAATTTAAGAAACATAATTCTTTTATCAATGTCTTGATTAAAGTATTCCTGATTGCTTAGAATCGGACCATGACTTGGTATAATTATACCACCTTGTGCAACTTGTTTAATTCTATTTAACGAATCAACATGTGCGTCAAAGTCTCCTTCTGAAGCGAAAGGCAGTAATTCTTTGTCATCGATATCGTAGATCATATCATCCCCAACAAAAACATATTTATCATTAATAATAACAAGTAACCCATCGATACTATGTCCGATATTTTGAACTAAATCTACCTTAAAACCACCAAAATATATTGTTTCGTTTTCCACTAAAACATTTGGCATATACTTTGAATAGTCCTGTTTAAATACTTTTTTGATTGTTATTTCTGCGTTTTTACTAGCATAAATTGGAATATCTCCAAGTTTTGTGATACCACCAATATGGTCTTTATGAAAATGTGTAATAACTGCTTTTGAAATTTTCTTCTTATTTGTTGTTAAATCTTCTAGTAACAATTTGAAATGTCTTTTAAAAGCAGTATCAACAATTAAACAGTTGTCTCCATCTTCTAGTAATAATAAATTATACCCTACAAATTCCCCTTTAGCTTCCTTTTTAAAGTTATAGACCTTTAATCCCTCTTCTAAAGTAATAATTTTCAATTAAATAACCTCACTCACTATTAATCCTTCTAATGTAATATCTCGATGTTCATCGGTATTAACAATCAAATATTTTGTATTTTTGATTGCTCTTTCAAGTATATCAGAAAAATCAAATTTTGATTCGTATAACTCACATTTTTCTAATTTAGGTGCTGTTGCAGGTTTCTTAGGTACGTAAACTGTACAACAATCTTCAAATGGTTTTATTGATATGTCGTAACAATCAATCTTGTTACTTATATCAATTATATCCAATTTATCATATGTCGCAAGTGGTCTTATAATAGGTGTATTTGTTACTTGATCAATTACAGTCATGGATTGTAATGTTTGTGAAGCAACTTGACCAATACTTTCACCATTTACTAAAACCAGACATTTATTTTGTTTAGCGATTGCTTCACTTATACGATACATCATTCTTCGCATAATTGTAATATTATAAGATTCTGGAATATTATCTAATAACGCAGAGTGAAGTTCTGCAAAAGGAACCATATGCAACTTAATTCTATTATGTGGAGAATAAACAGCCATTTTCTCAGTTAAATCTATTACTTTTTGAGCACTTTCAATACTAGTTAGTGGTGTTGATTCAAAATGGATACATTCAATTTCAACACCTTGTTTCATTGCTAAGAATCCTGCTACAGGAGAATCAATTCCTCCACTTAACATCAATAATCCTTTTCCAGCAACTCCAACAGGGAATCCACCCATACCTTTGATCTTTTTACAATATACAAAAGCAGCATCATTACGTACTTCGACATGTA
>JBFFKS010000175.1:0-4026 GCA_041555275.1 Xianfuyuplasma sp.
AGTAATGAAGAAATGGAAGTAAAAATAAAAGCAGCAACTACAAAATATGATGTAGCAATTCCAAGTGACTATATGATTGATAAATTACGTCAACAAAATTTATTAAAAGAGATTGATTACGATAAATTAACTTCTTTAGATGACGTAAGTTTGAAGACAGAAGTTACATCATTATATTTAGGTAAAGGGTATGAACCATACTTAGTGCCTTATTTCTGGGGTACAGTTGGAATTATGTATAATACTGATAATGTTGATGAAGCAGATTTAACAGGATGGGAAGTACTTTTTGATCCAACAACTCCATATAAAATTGGTATGTATGATTCAGCTAGAGATGCAGTAGCAGTTGCATTACTAGGTTTAGAATATGATGTAAATACAAATGTAACAAGCGAACTAGATGAAGCAAAAACATTATTAGAGAATGCTGATTTTGAATTATTTGGTGATGATAATTTAAAAGCCTTAGTATCAGCAGGTAATTTAGATATGGCTCTAGTGTATAGTGGAGATTATTTTGATCAACTATACATCACTGAAGAAGATGGATTAGATGTTACATTTGCTTATTTTGTTCCTGAAACAACAAACGTTTGGGTTGATGCATTTGTAATTCCTACAACGAGCGAAAATTCAGATTTAGCTCACGATTTTATCAATTTCTTCTTGCGTGAAGAAGTAGCTGCTGCTAATGCAGATTGGGTAGGATATGCACCAGTTCTAACTGAGGTATTTGATTTACTGGTCAGTGAAGAATATGGATATGATTATGACAACTATGATCCTTCTCCAGTTGGAAGTAGTAGAGTAATTTACGAGTTTATTAGTAACGAACGTTTCGATTATTTGAACCAAATTTTAAACGCTGTAAAACCTGATTAATAGAATAAAACAAAATCTACGGATTTTGTTTTTTTTATATTCCTTCACAAGGTGAAATTTGATATAATTGTTTCAAGATGAAAAAGCGGTTTATGGCTTTATTTTTTAACCTATATATGATATATTTAAATATATATAATTTGATAAGAGGTATAACATTATGGATGATGCAAAAGAATTATCAAGAAGACAAAAACGCGAAGAAGTAATTAAGAAACTATATGAACTCGATATCAACAATGATATCGTTGATTTTGATATGGATGATAAGTTTACAGATGAGAGTGTTAAGGGAGTGACTAGTAATCTAAATAAAATTGATGAAATCATCGTTGCGAACTTAATTAATTGGAAAATTAAACGATTATCTTATGTTGATCGTGCAATAATACGTTTTGCGACTTACGAGTTGTACTATACTGAAACTGCCCACGAAATTGTGATTAACGAGGCATTAAACCTAACTAGGAAATACTCTGATGAAGGTGACAGTAAAATGGTAGGATTTACGAATAAAGTTTTGGATAACATAAAAAAATACTTAAAAAAGTAGGGATTTGATGGACAAGCAATATTTAAGTGTCACAGCATTAACGAAATACATCAAATACAAATTCGATAAAGATGCACATTTAAAAAATGTGCTTTTAAAAGGCGAGATATCGAACTTCAAGAGACACTCACGTGGACATTTTTATTTTACACTTAAGGATGATAAGGCTCAAATTAGTGCTATTATGTTTGCATCTAGTGCAAATAAGGTTATTTTTAGACCAAATGATGGGATGAGTGTTTTAGTTGAAGGTAGCATATCAGTATATGAAGCAAGTGGTAATTATCAAATATATGTTAACTCAATGAGTGAAGATGGATTGGGTAATTTGTATTTGGCCTATGAGCAATTGAAAAAGAAATTATCAGAAGAAGGATTGTTTGATGAGAAACATAAAGTCAAAATTCCAAGATTCCCAAAACGAATTGCAGTTCTTACAAGTCCAACAGGAGCAGCAGTTCGAGACATTATTAACATAGTAAATCGTCGTTTTCCGTTGAGTGAGATTATTGTCTATCCAACATTGGTTCAAGGAGAGTATGCAAAAGATGATATTGTTAAAAACATAAAAAGTGTAAATCAAGACAAACTTTGTGATGTTATTATTCTTGGACGTGGTGGTGGAAGTATTGAAGATTTATGGCCATTCAATGAAGAAATAGTTGCTTATGAGGTTTTTAAATCAAAAGTACCAATTATTTCTAGTGTTGGCCATGAAACTGATTTTACAATCTGTGATTTTGTAGCTGATTTAAGAGCACCAACACCTTCAGGCGGAGCAGAAATTGCTGTTCCTGATCAATTAGAACTACTTAATTATTTAGAGTCTATGAATAATCAAATGAGAAATAATTTATCAAGGTTACTAAAAAGAAAAAGCGATCGTTTAGATAATTTACAAGGATCATTTATTTTTAGAGATCCACTTCGCATTACAGAACAGAAGTCACGGAGATTAGACCATTTGATTGAAAAAATGGAACTTTTACACCCTGGGAATAGATTAAAACAAAGTGCCAAAGATCTTGAATTAAAAACAGAAAAATTAAATGACTATTTTGAAAGATTATTAATCAAAAAACGTAATAGTTACATACTATCAATTAATAAACTAGAGTTATTAAACCCACTTTCAATAATGAAAAAAGGTTATAGCGTATCTAAAAAAGATGGATTGGTTATTAAGAGTATAAATGATGTTAAAATGAATGATAATATTGATGTATTGGTAAATGATGGGGTAATAACTACCAAAGTAATAACTACCAGAAAGGGTGAATAATATGAGTGATAAAACTTTCGAACAAGCACTAGAAGAATTAGAAGCGCTTGTTAGGGATTTAGAGAATGGTGAAATTGAATTAAATGATGCGGTAAAAAAATATAACGATGGTATGAAATTAAGTAAATATTGTCATGATTTATTAAAAGATGCTGAAGGTGTTATCGTTAAAATGATGAAGGATAATAAATTACAAAATTTTGATGAATAAGAGGTGACTTTATGATAAATTTATACGATATAAAAGATCCTAGCTTCTTAAACGATTTATCATTAAAAGAACTAGAAGAATTAAGTAAGGAAATTAGAACTTTTTTAATTGAAAGTATCAGCAAAACAGGAGGACATTTGTCTTCTAATTTAGGCGTGGTAGAGTTAACAATCGCACTGCACAAAGTTTTTGACAGCCCAAAAGATAAATTAATATTCGATGTTGGACATCAAGGTTATGTTCATAAAATATTAACTGGTAGAGCAAAGTATTTCTCTACACTACGCCAATACAAAGGACTTAGCGGTTATTTAAAAAGAAATGAAAGCGAACATGATATTTTTGAAGCTGGACACAGTAGCACAAGTATTAGTGCTGCCGCTGGAATCGAATTTGCGAAACGATATTCAAGCAACTCACATAAAGTAATCCCAATAATTGGAGATGGTGCTTTAACAGGTGGTATGGCATTTGAAGCACTTAACTTTTTAGGTGGAAAAGGGGATCATCAACCAATTATTATTTTAAATGATAATGAGATGAGCATCACAGAAAATATTGGCTATCTTGCAAGAATACTTAATGAAATTAGAGCGAAAAATGCATATCGAAAAATCAAATCAAAAACAATAAAATTGATGCCTAGATTTCTAAGGAAATTAACAAGTAAAGTAGAACGTGGTGTGAAGGGATTTATCTCGAATAATACACTATTTGATGACTTAGGATTCAGTTATTATGGACCAATAAATGGTCATAACTTAAAAGAACTAATTAAATACATGAATATAGCGAAACGTAGTAATAAACCTTGTGTAATTCATGTACTGACTGAAAAAGGTAAAGGATACAAATATAGCGAACATGATATGAACGGAAAGTGGCATGGTGTTAGCCCTTTTGAAATTGAAACAGGAAAACCTCATAAATCAAAAGCTGAACACCATCATTCTTGGAGTGAAATCATCAGTGAATATATGTTGAATTATGCGAAGGTAAATCCTAAATTTACAATCGTTGTTCCAGCAATGATTGCAGGAAGTGGATTACTTAAGTATAAAGAAGAACTTCCAGATCGTATTATAGATGTTGGTA
>JBFFKS010000176.1:0-4022 GCA_041555275.1 Xianfuyuplasma sp.
CAGAGTTATTCAAAACTATGGGTAGTGCATTTGCAAAAATCACTAAAATGTTTACTCGATGAGTAATTACCTAGAAAAATAACTGTACCTACTAATTCAACTTTGTGGGTACAGTTTTTTAATATCTATATTTTTATTACTTCTTCTATGTTTTTCTTACTATTTGTAGAGAATTTTGTAGAAGTGGTATAATAGGTGTAGAAAGAACGATGGAGTGATATCTATGAGAAACCACTTATCAAAAACGATTGAACTTCTAAGATTTAATTGGAAGACATTAACCATATTTGAGATTATTTATCGGCTATTTGGTTTGGCGGTAATTTTCCCTATGTCTAATCAGCTACTATATCTATCTGTAAAATTAACTGGCTATGAATATCTAATCAATAGTAACATAGCGGAATACCTATCAAGTCCTGCGACAATTTTAATCGGAATTTTAATGTTTTTGATTATTGGAATCTATATTACATATGAGGTTGTTGTACTATCCATATTCTTCCATAGTAGTCATTATAAGAAAAAAATCGGCATTTACACTTTATTTGTTGCTTCTCTTGGTAAACTTAAAAAGGTATTAAAAAAATATCATATACTTATTATATTATCTTCAATGATTTTTCTCTTTATTGTTGAAGGGTTACACCTTGTCGGTATTGCTAGTACAGTTCAATTACCTTCGATTGTTTACGATGAACTCCAGTCTGCAAAATGGTTTTATCCAGTTATCTTTACCATAGTCATCACTACCGCTGGATTATTTATCGAGACAATATTCTTTGAATTACAATGTACAATAGAATCAACAACGATACGAAGCAATTTTAAACATTCAATTAGTATCCTTAAAAGAAACAGACCAAAAATGATATTCGAATTTTTAAGTGTTAATTTCGTTTTAAATGTAATATTTTATTCAATCTACTTTTCCGTAATTGCTTTGGTAGGGGTTATGCTGTTTATAATTAAAGATAGCAGTGCAGTATACCCACTCATATTAACTTTGTTATATACAATCTATTTAGTGGTGGGTTTTATTGCAACTATTTTATTGATTCCAATCAACTTTGCTTGGATCAATGTCTGGTATTATGAAAATAAAACCACTGTCGATTATGAAACACAAAAAGAATTAGAAATAATCATGACAAGAAGACGATTTTCTAGCAAGGTAATCAACAGAATTACATCCCTATTATCGATAATCTTAGTAGTGTTCATCATCTTTATCTTTACATCTACATTGGATAATCCATCCCATCTCGAGTTATTTAATACACCAGATGTAATTTCTCATCGTGGAGGTGGAAACTATGCTCCTGAGAATACCCTAAGTGCTATCAATATGGGTATCGATTTTGGTGCTGATTCTATTGAGTTTGATGTACGTTTTACATCAGATGGCATTCCTATTCTTATGCACGATGCGACATTAGGGAGAACTACGAATGATACATTAAATAGACGAGTCGACTCATTGACTTTACATGAAATTAAATTCTTTGATGCGGGAAGTTGGTATGCAGAAGAATACTCTGGTGAACAAATTCCTACACTTGCAGAAGCAATTGAAATAATCGACTTCAATGTAGAAATATTTATTGAGTTAAAAGCAGACTATGTAGGTGCAGATCAAATCATCGTCGATATTATTGAAGAAGCATCTGTTGAGTCAAGAGTTAAGATATTATCTTTTGACAGAGAATTGTTAGAAAAGATAAAGTTGAAAAACGAAAAAATAGAAACAGTCTTACTACTCCAATCATTTGTTGGAGATATTGAATCACTTACAAACATTGAGTATATCGATCACTTTGCTTTCAAATACGCAGTTGTTACTGCCAACAAAGAATATATTAGATCTCTCCAACAAGCCGGTAAAGGTGTCTATGTTTGGACAGTGAATGATGAGCCTTTGATTTTGGAATTGATTACATTAAATGTTGATGGAATCATTACAGATGTACCCCTACTAACTAGAGAACTTGTTTATAGTGACTCCTTAAAAACACAATTTACAAAACTACTTGAAAAACTATTTACTAGAGACTAAAGAGATTCAAGTGAACACTCCCCCACTTAATTGATACTCAATTTGAAGAAGGGGCTTCTTAGGTTGTGCGAGCTACCGCTCGCAAGATTACTAAGCTATCAAGGCTGTCCCAGCCTCTATTGTACTTTTCAAATACGAAATCATACCTTGTGTAGCGATGTTGATCGCCGCATTGTGATCTCGATTAATCACAGTACCACAAACACATCTGTACGTTCTGATGTGAAGTGGTACTGTTTTTTTCTTGTTTCCGCAATTACTACATATCTTACTTGATGCGTAATACTTATTCACTTTATGAAGTGTCTTACCGGCATCATCACATTTGTATGATAAGCAATTAATAAATCTGTTGTAGCTGATGTCTGAAATCTGCTTACTAAAATGCTTGTTTTTCATCATCTCAGTAAGATCTAATGTTTCTACTGAGATGATATCATACTTATCTACTAATCTTCTTGATTCTTTATGTAAGAAATCATTTCGTTGATTAGTTATCTTCTCATGTACTTTCGCTACTCTTACTTTCTGTCTGTAGTAATTATTACTTCCACATACTCTTTTCGATAGTTTGCTTTGCTCTTTGGATAGTTTTTTTAATGTGTTTAGATAATACATTGGATAATTGGCTTTCTTACCATCTGTATCTACATAAAATCCATTTAAAGAAAAATCTAACCCAATAACTCTTTTAAAATCTGAATCTATAGTAACTGTCTCTTCTGAATATTCTATTCGAAGAGACACATAATACTTGTTTGCTGCATTTCTTGAAACTGTAGCGGCTTTCATTACTGCTCCATCAGGTAATAATCGATGTTTACGTATTTTTACCAACCCCAGTTTAGGTAGCTTAATATACTCACCTTCAAGTCTAATGTTGTTGTTTGTTGTATGGGTTGTATAACTCTTTTTTAGATTCTTTTTACTCTTGTATACAGGATACTTGTGTGTTCCTTTATAGAAATTACTAAAGGCATTCTTTAAGTTTAACCATGCACTTGTCAGTGCTTGTGAATCCACTTCCCTAAGATAAGGATAGATTGTTTTATAATAAGCTGGAGTTAGGTAGGTATGTGAATACAATAATTCTGAATAATCTTTAAACATATCATATATAGTTTCTTTTTCATTTAAAAGAAGATTACTGACTTGTCTAACACATCCAAATGTTTTATTTATCAGTATTTCTTGTGATTGATTTGGATATATCCTATACTTATATCCTTTTCGTTTTGTCTTCATACCTACTCCTCCTTACCCATATTATTTTCCTTGTGATTCGATGTATCTCTTGATTACTTCTGTGGATATTCCTCCTGTAGTTATGAGACAATAACTTTTTGTCCAAAAAGATGATTCCCATAACTTGGCTTTAATTCTTGGGTATTTCTTTTTAATCCTTCTTGACGTTGAACTCTTGTATGCATTTATAAACTTTGAGAGTTCCGTGTTTGGATGAGCTCTAAATAATACATGAATATGATCTTGATCATGATTGAACTCTTCTAATGTAATATTATATTTGTCACTCACATCAATGAACCTTTCTTTTGTAAAATCGCTAATCTCATCATCAAATACTTTCCTTCTGTACTTAACTACCAAAACTAAATGATAATACAACTTGAACACTGAATGATTATTATTATCTAAATCCATTTATATCGGCCCTTTCATCGAATACTACCTATATAATTATTATACCATTTTTTTTACTTTTTTTCAATCAAACTAGCGTGAAAAATAATAAAAAAAAGTGAACCACTCTATCTTGGTTCACTTGAATTTTTGGTTTAATTCATCCCCCTCTTACCGCAATCTCATTACGCTTGAAGAGGGAGTTTTCTTAAACGTTTTTGATAAAAAGCCGTTTCCTTAATCAGGGAAACGGCTTAAATTATTACATTACTTTTAAATATCTTTTGATTTCCCACTCGGTTACTGAAGTACGGAAGTCATCCCA
>JBFFKS010000177.1:0-4019 GCA_041555275.1 Xianfuyuplasma sp.
ATCAAATGCATATTTTTTAATAGCTGTTTCGAGTTCTCTAAACGTTGACATAACTGATTCTGAGAGGTTAAATTCAGTTATTTCAAGTGTTGCATTGGCATCATCTAGACGATATATTTGCAACATATCCTGAATCATATAAGATGATTTATTGATCTCTTCTAAAACATTATATAGTTCTTTTCTCTCATCTTTAGTTTCAATAATTCCATCTAGTATCCCTTGGATGGTAACTTGCATAATCATTAAAGGTGTCTTTAATTCATGAGAGATAGATGAAACCAATTGTTTTTTCAAAGACACTTGTTTTGATTGATCTTCATATAATTCTGTTAATTCTTTATTCTTAGCATTAATCGTCTCAAGAGTCTCTTTAAGATTCCGTGATATAAGATTAATACTACGAGAAAGAGATTCATTCTCTCGATTATTATATTCATGGGCTTCTACATTAAAGTTTAGGGCTGCGATTTCTCTTGCTACAAGCTCAATATTTTGAATTGGTTTAGATATAATACTTGTTAATCTAAAACTCCATATCATTATAATGGCGATTGCAGTTAAATATACATAATAGTTATAAGAAGCGATAATATTGGTAATAACGACAGGGTCTTCGATTTCTACAACGGTAACCATCCAGTTCCAATTACGAACTCGATGGACGAAAACCAAAGTATCTTGGGCTCCATCTGTTGATTTATACCAATATCCATCTTCCATATACTCATAATCATCCAATACAAAAGTATCACTGGCTAATTTTGCTACTTCTCTTGTGATTAAGGTGCTTTCATAAAACTGGAAGTTTAAGTTATTAGGTTTATTAATGTCCACTATGTTTCCGGTAATTGATTGACAAGTCGTATCATCACATACGGATTCACCAGTATAAATAGATTCAGAGTTACTTTGAATTGATGTAGGGTACTGTAATTCATCATTATACTCGTAAAATGTGATACTAAGTGTTTCCCCCATTTCATAATCATAGTTGTTGTTTGGAACTAAAATTCTATATTGTTCTGAAGATTCTGCATCTTCTACAAGGATACTGTAATTTGTTGAAGAGGATACTAAAATTCGATACTCTCCACTTGTTAAAACGGTTTTATAGTTATTTCCATCTGTAAACTCATACATCACATCATAATAATCATTTGTAGGGTCATCCATTTTTTCATAATATGTTAGAATTTCCTCTTCTACAGCAGCAAATTTTTGATCCGCATAGAAGTTTTTAAAAAACTGTTGATTCAATATTGCTTGTAGTATGAAAAAAGAAGCGAAAATCAATACAATAGTAATGATTAATTGTGTTGATATCGAACGTGCCTTAAAGATACGAGGGATTTGTTTAAAGAAAGCAAGTATTTTCTCGTATACAGCTTTAGATTTACTCATCTATAGCCTCGAAACGATAGCCTACCCCAAAGACAGTTTTAATGTAATGTGATTTAACTCCTAAATATTTTCTTAGCTTTTTCACGTAAGTATCGACAATTCTATCCTCGACATAAACATCGATTCCCCATACCTCATCAAGTAATAAATTCCTAGAACATATTTTTCCTTGATGTTCTAAAAAATATTTTAATAAATCGAATTCGGTTTTTGATAACTCAAGTTCAGCATCGTTAAAATATACTTTATGAGTATCTAAATCAATTTTTATATGTTTCACTTCTAACAATCCAGATGTTTGTGTTGTAAATTCCTGATTCTTAAGACGCTCAAGCAGATTCTTTACTTTTGCGACTAGAACTTTAGGATTAAATGGTTTGGTTATATAGTCATCTACTTTTAAGGAATATCCTTTAAGAATATCTTCTTCTTCAGATAATGCGCTCATCATTATAATAGGTACGTTTGATGTTTCTCGAATTGTTTTTGCTACATCCCATCCATTAACATTTGGCATCATAATATCTAAACACACTAAATCAACTTTATTTTGGCTAAATAATTGCAAACCTTTAAAACCATCTAACGCGCTTAAAACAGTGAATTTTTCATTAATAAAATAATTAGATACTATCCTATTAATTGTTGGTTCATCTTCGATTATTAATATTGTTGTATTATCCACAAAATCACCTCTTTTACATAATTATATAATACAAATGTGAATATTTAAAGAATTCCGATGGTTATATGCTTTACTAATTGTCGAAATAGTAATAAAATGGTAACGAAAAGGTGATTATTATGTATGATGTAATCGTAATTGGTGGAGGACATGCTGGTAGTGAAGCGTGTTTGGCTACCGCAAGACTAGGACACAAAACATTACTGGTGACAGGGAATGTTAATATGATTGCTTCAATGCCATGCAACCCTTCCGTAGGAGGACCTGCAAAAGGTATTGTGATTAGAGAGATTGATGCACTTGGTGGTGAAATGGCGAAAAACGCTGATAAAACACAAATCCAAATGCGTTTTTTAAACATATCCAAAGGACCAGCCGTAAGAGCCTTACGATCGCAAAATGATAATAAAGCATATCCTAAACAGATGAAGGAAACAATATTGAATCAAGAGAACTTAACAGTATTAGAAGCGTATGTTAAAGAGTTGTTGTTAGAAGATAACATTGTAAAAGGAGTTGTCTTAGAATCTGGAGAAACATTTTTTGCTTCAAAAGTAATTTTAACAACAGGAACTTATATGGAAGCTAAAATATTAGTAGGTGATGAAGTAACTGAACAAGGTCCAGAAAAACAAAAAGCCTCGATAGGCCTCAGTAAACAATTACGTGATCTTGGATTCAAAACAACGAGACTTAAAACAGGAACACCGCCACGAGTGGATCGTAATACAATTGATTTCTCCAAAACAGTAAGACACGATGGCGATGATATCGAGCGTACCTTTAGTTTTGATAATAAGTATTACTTTGATGTCAAAAAACAATGGCCTTGTTACTTAACATATACTTCACCTCAAACACATGGTATCATAAATCAGAATTTAACAAAATCTGCGATGTACAGTGGTGCAGTAGAAGGTGTTGGACCAAGATATTGTCCATCGATAGAAGATAAATTAGTTCGATTTCATGATAAGGAAAGACATCAGATATTTTTAGAACCAGAAAGTATGTCTAGCGATAAGATATATGTTCAAGGATTTTCAACATCGATGCCACATGATATCCAAGAAAAAATGATTCAGTCTATCCCAGGGTTAGAAAACGCAAAGATTATAACGTATGCCTATGCAATTGAATATGATGCAATTGATCCGCGAACACTATTTCCTACACTAGAAAGTAAAGAATATCCTGGTTTATATTTCGCAGGACAAGTAAATGGAACAAGTGGTTACGAAGAAGCAGCATGTCAAGGATTAATGGCTGGAATTAATGCCAGTTTAAAACTGAATAACAAAGAACCATTCGTCCTAAAAAGAAATGAAGCATATATTGGAGTACTAATCGATGATTTAGTCACAAAAGGAGTTAGAGATCCTTATCGATTATTAACTTCAAGAGCCGAATACAGACTTTTATTGAGACATGACAACGCAGATATTAGACTTCGTCCTTATGGGTATCAAATAGGTTTAATTGATGCTAAAAGGTATCAAAATCATCAAGAAAAGATAAAATCAATTGTTGAACTCAAAGAAAAATTACAACAAAAAATTCTCTATCCAAACCAAGAAACAAATCAGATGGTAATTGGATTAGGTTCAACAGATATGAAAGATAAAACAACATTATATGCATTACTAAGAAGACCAGAAATAAAAATTGAAAGCTTTGAGAAATGGATAGACCTTTCCCTATATAATTCTGAAGTATTGGAACAAACTGAAATTGATATTAAGTATGAGGGTTACATTACAAAAGCAATGAAACAGGCTTCTAAAATGTTAAAAATGGAGGATTACAAAATACCAAATAGCATAAATTATGATAGTATTCATAATTTAGCTTTAGAGGCAAAAGAAAAACTAAAAAGTATCAAACCTTTAACAATTGGACAAGCATCTAGAATAAGCGGAGTTAATCCTGC
>JBFFKS010000178.1:0-4018 GCA_041555275.1 Xianfuyuplasma sp.
TGAAATGATTGAAGTTTCTGCATTTCCATCATTAGTCATTATATTTATTTGTGCTGTTCTAATTATTATTCTTGAAGGAGGTCTTAAACATGTTAAAGTTAAAAAACATTAATTTTAGTTACGATAAATCAGCGCCGGTATTAGCAGACTTTAATCTTAAGGTAAACAAAGGTGATGTAGTTGCGATTAAAGGGCCGAGTGGATGTGGTAAATCTACAATTTTACGACTGATTGCTGGATTGGAACAAATTCAAAGTGGTGAAATAAGTATAGATGATGTAGATATCACATCGATTCCAACAAATAAAAGGGAAATTGGTTTTGTATTTCAATCGCTCGCAATATTCCCTCATCTTTCTGTGAGAAAGAATATTGAGTTTGGTCTTCAAAACATATCAAAGCAAGAACGAATCAAACTTGTAAATGATATCGCAAAAAAAATTGAAATTGAAGAAATACTAGATAGATACCCTCATCAAATAAGTGGTGGCCAAAAACAACGTGTCGCAATCGCTAGAAGCCTTATTGTAAAACCAAAGGTATTGTTACTTGACGAGCCCTTCACTGCTCTTGATGAAGATTTAAAAGATCATGTAAGAAAAGATATCAAGAGAATACTAAACTTATTTAATATAACTACGATTCTAGTAACACATGATGAAAAAGATGCAATTGCACTTGATGCAATATTAATCACATTAAAAAAAAACTAATAAATTATTAGTTTTTTTTATCACTTTATATATAAACTTTGTTTGACTTTTATAGTTATATTTTAAAATGGACTAAGTAGTTTTTAAACAGTGTTAGATGAAACCGTCATATATATATGATATCAAAAGTCCGCACTGTTTAACTTCCATACCAATCCAATAATTGAATGATGTAAATCGACATAAAAGAAATCACTATTACAAATGAAATCATAAAAATTGAACCGAGTATATATAGAACTCTTTTGCTTGTTTTAGTCCTTAATTTAATATGTGCAATCAAACTAATAGTTGTAGATATCCCAAAGAAGTATAACCACATATTAATATAGGGAGTCATATCTGTCATAACACCATCTCCTTCTTTATCATTATAACATACCCAAAAGACCGTTGCTCTAGGAAAACAAAAATAACCAAACTCATAAAGGGTTTGGTTATTTAATTTACTAATAGTATTGTGGGAGGGATTCGAACCCCCGACCGACGGCTTAGAAGGTATTTCCCGAGTTCATCAAATGAAAATCAAGGTCACATCTCTCAATTTGTCATTTTCATATATGCATAATGTTGACTATTTTGTCCAGAATTCAAGTAGTAAAGATACTGTAAATAGTATCCATTCAGTAAAACCTCACCTTCCATTTGAATGACACCATCATCATAATAGATACCATTAAAAGTATCAAAATCAAGTGTTTCATTATCATAGTGTTTTACTGATATCATTATTCTTACATCCTGATTTAAAAACACTGAATATATTTCATCTAAATCATTTAAGACATCCATTATTTCATTTTCATTAATTGTGTCAAAAATTGTAGAAAACTCAAGTTGCTCACTAAGATAATCCTGATTGAAGATATCATCATTTCTTGTATAGCAATTTAATCTGGTGGTATTATCGTTTTCCTCACAGAAATATCCAGTATACTCGTATTCTTGATCAGTGATTCCAGTGTTAAGATAATAAATAAAACCATCAACATCATATCCATCAGGAGAAATTGATAAGACAGTGATGAAATTATTATAAGCTATTTCAGTACTCAAAGAATGGCCATTCTTTTTTAAAATATCTTCATATAGAATGGTGAGATTAGTGTTTTCAAGGTAAGATTCAGTTCTCATTGAAAATCGATTAGTTTTACTACAACCACATAGATTTAAAACAAGAAATGCAACTAATAGTATTAATAATAATTTCTTCATAGAACCATCTCCTTCTTTATCATTATAACATACCCAAAAGACCGTTGTACTAGAAATTAAAAAATAGCTAAACCTTAAATGGCTTAACTATTTAGTTTTTAATAGCATTCCGGAAAGGATTCGAACCCCCGACGGACAGCTTAGAAGGTTTTTCAATAATTTATACTGGTTATTAGCTCTTATTTATTACTCTGTAGATCAAACTATATCTTTTTTTTTGCGACAACAATTAACCTTTTCGATTTTGATACATCATAAGGTGTCCTATCAAAATCCCCATATATTTCATAGGTTAGTTCACATTCATGTAATATGGAGATCCAATCTTCAAGGAGTCTGATTCTTATCTCGATTTTGGACACAATCAATTTTTTGAAGTTGCCTTTAATTTCATCACTAATATGAACTGTCATAATGTCATTGGTATACTCCATACAAAATTCTCTTCTTACGTGTTCGTTGTCAACAATCACTACTTTGGTAGGAGGATTTTGCATAGAGAAGTCTGTTTGTCCTTGATCAAAAACAATACATCCATCATCCTGTAGAACGCTTTTCATACTATTCAGTGCCTTCATAGGATCTACATGTATCTCATTTATTGAATTACTCAAGCAGAGGATACAATCAAATTTTTGATTGTAAAAAGCATCGAGTTGTTCAAAGTTGACAACATGTAATTGATCTTTGCTTAAGTTGTCCCTTCTCAATGCAACTGAAATCATACTTTCAGACAAATCCGAACCGACAACACGATATCCCAACTCCAAAAACTTACTGATGTCATATCCTGTACCACATGCACAATCAAGAATCATCGGGTTCGTATACTCGTCAAACAAACTTTGAAAAAAAGACTGTTTATTCTCACTCATACTCTTCATTTCATCGTAGAAATCGGCCAATCTTCTATAGTTGTCCACAACACCACCTCATGCATAAATTATATCATATATAAATCACACGACCAATCAAATCCAGAAAATCAAACAACAATCTTGTTGTATAGATCTATGTTTATAACTAATTCAAAAAAAATAGTTAAACCTTAAATGGCTTAACTATCTAGTTTTTATCTGGCATTCCGGGAGGGATTCGAACCCCCGACCGACGGCTTAGAAGTAATATTGGTCCCATTACAACAGTGTTGGAGACCTAAAATGCACTCATCAACTTTTACTCATCTTGTGGTTCACAGACCCATTCAATTGAACAAATCTCTTCTGCAGTTAAGTTTAGCTGAGTTATATCAAATGATGATTCTCCTGACAGTTTGTATCTTATATTATCTTTGACAGCCAAGGTTATAGTATAGCAACCACTATGTCCACCAGGAATGTAATAACCATTTCCTATGCTTGCAGGTGAAACTATATTCTGAGTACAGTATTG
Source organism: Xianfuyuplasma sp. (assembly GCA_041555275.1). Lineage (GTDB taxonomy): Bacteria > Bacillota_I > Bacilli_A > Izemoplasmatales > Izemoplasmataceae > Xianfuyuplasma. The sequence goes on from JBFFKS010000178.1 coordinate 3,321, forward strand.
TACAACTTCGCGATTTATAGACCCCCTATAGAATCTCACATCATTTATTTGACCCACATAGAAGTAGTAATAATGATTGCTATCATCAGGGTTCAGAATCAATAAATCGTTTTGATATGTCAAACTAAGCTTAAATAAACCATGTGTGATCGGCTCCCATTCAGGTAATTGTTCTAATTCAAAAAGCAATAATTCAATTACTACTTTGTATTTTTCATCAAGTTGAATAATCATATCGTTGATTTCCTCGTTTGAGAAATCACTTACAGACTTCTGATTTTGTTCAAGTATGACCTCTTTCAACTCAATATTCTCTAGTTCTAACTCCTCAATTCTTGTCTCTAAATCATTTATTCGTGAATAGTATTTATCGTCTGTACAACCAGTTAAAAATACTATTAGAAACATAATTGCAACAACATACACCTTTTTCATAATATCATCCTCCTTACAGAGTATTTTACCATAATATAAGAAGTCAGTAAATGACTTCTAGATTGTGTCTTATAGGTCTTAGAGACCGAAAGACATACTTTAGAGGTATAAAAACGAGTCAAAAATTGATTGAAAAAATACTAGATCTAAGACAAAACTATAATGATTTGTCAGAAAGCTTCTACATTATTTCAGAATAAGAAATTACTTTTGTGTTATAATGTAAATGGAGGTGATTCAAATGCTCAACAAGAAATTTCTAA
>JBFFKS010000179.1:0-3961 GCA_041555275.1 Xianfuyuplasma sp.
AACTTGATAGAACTCTTCAAATATATGATTTAAGTTCTCTTGTGATATTCCAATACCTGTATCAATAATCTCGAATTTAATATCATTGTACAATCCCTTTTTTCGTAAAACAGAAACTTTTATTTTAACATGACCATAATTGGTGTATTTAATCGCATTCACAATCAAGTTATTTAAGATCTGACGCAGTTTTTCAACATCTGTGCTGATAATGGTGGGGATGTTGTAATCGTAGTCTAGATAAAGACCTAGTCCTTTACTGTTCGCCATATATTTATTCACAGAAATAATCTTCATAATCTCATTTTCAAGATTGATTTCCGAAGTTTTATATTGTAGTTTATTCTTTTCAATTGATGAGTAATCTAAAATGTTGTTTACCATACTAGTTAAAACATCTAAAGAGTATTCCATAATTTTTGCATATTGCTCCTGATCTAAATTTAGACCAGAGTCTTTTAACAAATATAGCGCGTTAGAAACACCATTAATTGGTGTACGCAATTCATGTGTCACTTTTGCAACAAAATCAGATTGTACATTTACCGCCTCTTCTGATGTCACTTTTGCCTCTTCAATTTCACGCGTAATTTTATCATGAGTGAGTGCAGATGCATAAACTTCAGACATGATTACAAATAAATCTGAAAATTCCTCCCAAGATTGTATTTGCTTTATCGCATCAAACCCTAAGAAACCATAACATTCTTGTTCTACAAAGATTGGAAGTGTAACCAATGATTTTATTCTTTGTGGATGGAGTACTTTATAAAGATTTGATGTGTGATCGATTTTTTCTAAATTACTAATAATCACAGATTTTTTCTCTGTATGTTGATTTACCCATCCATCAAGATAATATGAGATTGGTATATCTTGTAAATTATTTATTTCAGGAGCAATATCATCATTACACCATTCATGTGTGTTATCCATTGTATTTGTACTAAAATTGTATGTGAAAAGGTATGCTCTATCAGCATACATTATTTTACCAAGTTTCTCTAAACTTGATGTCAAAATTTGATCAACATTAAGTGAGTTGATGTTGGCAAACGAAGCAGATACATCAACAATCACTTTATGAATGTTAGATATATACTCTAGTCGAGTGAAAGCTTCTTTTAGTTTTTCACCTTGTTTATCATTCATGTTGTTCCTCCTATGAATACAAACGTTATTTTTAGTAACTACTAGCATTATAGTATCATATTTATTATAAAACTTTAAGTCAATTCTATATTAAAAATGTATTCTAAGAAATTGTAGAATACATTATTATACTACCTGCAACCCCTACATTTAAACTTTCAACGTCATAAGTTTTAATAGTGATATTTTTATATGTTGAATTTTTAACTTCTTCACTAACTCCAGCACCTTCATTACCAAGAATCAATGCTAGTTTTTCTGATTTGTTTATAACTGATAAATTTTCACCATTCATTGATGTTCCATAGTAGGTATATTCTTTATGCATTTTCATAAAATCTAAAGTGTCAGATAGGATAATATTTAATTTGAAAATTGCACCTTGTGTACTTCTTAATACTTTGTCGTTATATATGTCTACTGTGTTATCGAGAACGATTGTTTTATATCCAAATGCCAAAGCGCTTCTCATTAGTGTACCTAAATTTCCTGGATCTTGAAGTTTTTCAAGGATTAAAATCTTATCGGTTAACTCTGTACTCTGTTGTTTTTCACAAACACAAAGTACCCCTTGTGGATTCCTTGTCTGAGCAAGTTTCTCTAAAACTAGTTCATTCACATAAATAACATTTTCACCCATTATCGATTGGTCTGTAGTAAATATTGTTTTAATACTATTCGATTTATAAGCTTCTTCATATAAATGATATCCTTCAACCAAAAACAATCCTGTTTCATCACGATATTTCTTTTTATGTAGTTTTGTTGTGTCTTTAATTAATCGATTGTTTATACTTGTAATTTCCATTATATCACCCACAAATATTATACCATATTATCAAAAATAAGTAACACCGTTTATCCAGTTATTATCTTGTGATATAATTAAAAGTACCTAAAAGAAAGTTGAGGTATCATCATGTCAGTGATTAAAAAAGTTTCATTTGTAATCAATTTTGTTTTTGTAATACTGTTGATCGGTTGTTTACCTGAAAGCACAATTAATAGAAGTCCTGTTATTAGTGTGGACTTTACATATACAGTTGAAGTTGGAGATTTAACTTTTAATTTAGAAGAGTTAATCTCTATTGTAGATGATAATGATGGGAATATCCCTGTCACATCATCAATGATTTCATACAATGATTTTAGTGTGTTTGTTATTGGTAGTTACGATGTTGAAATCATTGTTAAAGATAGTGACAACTTACAGGCTGAAGCTTCAGTAATAATCAACGTTGTTGATACTACAAAACCTGTAGTAACGTTGGTAGGTGCAGAGGAAATCACTTTGACACTGGGAGATACTTATTCAGAACCTGGGGCTACTTGTACCGATAATTATGATGAAAACTGTGAAGTTGTTATTGATGATTCAGCACTTGACTTAACTACATCTGGATCGTATACAATTACATATTCAGCTAGTGATAGTTCTTTAAACGAAGCTGATGTCGTAATAAGAACTATAGTCGTTGAAATTGTAGCAGAACCAGTAATCTCCCTTTTAGGTCCTTCTATAATAGATGTTGAAGTTGGAGATGACTATATTGAGGAAGGTGCAACTTGTAAGGATTCAATTGGTAATGACTGTACTGTTGTTATTGATTCTAGTGGTGTTGATACAAGTCTTCTTGGTACTTACACTGTTACATATAATGCATCTGATGAATTTGGGAATGATGCTGTTGAGGTTTCAAGAACAATACAAGTTGTGGATACTACTAATCCTGTTATTACTGTTATTGGCGACTTGACTATATATTTAGAAGTCGGAGATTCTTATACTGAGCTTGGTGTTAGTTGTACGGATAATTATGATTCGTGTGATGTTATTACAACAAGTGGTGATTTTGATCCTAATGTTTTAGGTACCTATATAATCAAATATAATGCAGTAGATACATCAAATAATAATGCGAGTGAAGTTACTAGAACGATTATTGTCGAAGATAATATCGCTCCAGAAATCACACTAAGAGGGGATGACACTTTATATATTGATCTTGGTTCCGAATACATTGATTTAGGTGCGAATTGTATTGATAATTATGATATCGTGTGTGAAGTTATTGTTGATACAAGTACACTTGATTTATATACTCTTGGAACATATACAATAACCTATAATACAAGTGATGCTTCTGGAAATAATGCGGATGAACTTACAAGAACAGTCACTGTTCAAGATCCTTCAGAAAGAGATATCGGCCTACTTGGTGATGAAGTGTATTATATTCTAAAAGATAGTACGTGGGGCGGTGCTGGAGTATTTGTACCTTTCGATGGAGAATATAGTGCTTCTGTTGTTGGTTCTATAGACACAAGCACAGTTGGTGTTTATAGATTCCTTTATAAAATCAATGATGAACTAAACCATTACTCTTATTTTGAAAGAATTGTCAATGTTGTTGAAGAACTTCCAGAAATACAAAATCAAGTAAGTTTAATTAATATGTATAACCACAATATAGATTTGTATTTAATAATGGTAGGATATGATATTAATAATGACCTGTTTTTAGACAATGTTGAATTAAATGGTGTTACTGATTTAGATTTGTCTGGTTTGAATATTAATCACGTATATTTCATCGAGTATTTTGATGACTTAACATCTTTAAACTTAAATAATAATAATCTGTATGACATTGACTTTGTAGTTGATTTACCAAAATTAAATACTTTATTAATTTCTAATAATAATATTGGCTCTAGTGATCTTTTCGACACTTGCGAAAGCTGACGTCGAAACGTCTTTCACCAGTGCTAGCAAGGTTTGCTACACCTTCGACAGCGCCGGCCACGT
>JBFFKS010000180.1:0-3951 GCA_041555275.1 Xianfuyuplasma sp.
TCATCATTCCTAGGATCAGTATATCTCAAGAAGTACCATGATGATCCTGCCCATTGTGGCATTGTATCTGTTTCTCTTTTTGCAGGACCACCACATTTTGGACAAGTGGTATTGACAAATTCCTCGACATTGGCAAGTGGACTTTGTCCATCTTCACCTGGTTCAAAGTTTTCAAGGTCTGGAAGAACAAGTGGCAACTCATTTTCAGGAATATGAACCATTCCACATTTGTCACAATGAACTATTGGGATTGGTTCTCCCCAATAACGTTGGCGATTAAATGCCCAATCTTTCATTTTGTAGTTTGTTGCTTCGTGTCCTATATTTTTTTCCTCTAGGAAGTTTATAATTTTCTCTTTGGCGTCTTTTACATTCAATCCGTTAATGAGACCACTATTTACGAGGATACCGTCATAGGTATCTGTATAGGCTTCCTTGCTGATGTCTCCACCACTAATTACTTCTACAATATCAAGTCCGAATTTAGTTGCAAATTCATAATCTCTAGTGTCGTGTCCTGGCACTGCCATTATGGCACCAGTCCCATATCCAATCATTACGTAATCCGCAACAAAGATTGGGATTTCCTTATTATTTACTGGATTTATCGCAGTAAGTCCATCAAGACGAACCCCTGTTTTATCTTTTGCAAGTTCTACACGCTCAAACTCTGTCTTTTTACGTGCCTCTTTTTGATATTCAACTACTTCATCCATGTTTTTGATTTTAGATTTTTGACGTTTTAAGATGTCATGTTCTGGGGCAATAACCATAAAGGTTGCACCAAACAAAGTATCTGGTCTCGTTGTATATACTTGAAGAACTTCTTTCGTATCTTTTACTGCAAAATCAACATGTGCTCCAGTTGATTTTCCGATCCAGTTTTCTTGTTCAATTTTGATTCTAGGTAATGTTTCTAGTTCTTGTAATCCATTTAAAAGACGTTCGGCGTGATCTGTAATTTTAAGGAACCAAACATCTTTTTCCTTTTGTATTACAGGGGTACCACATCGATCACATTTCCCTCCTTGTGAATCTTCATTTGAAAGAACAACTTTATCCACTGGACAATAATTAACGTATGTTTTATCTCTAAAAGCTAAACCACGTTTAAATAATTGGATAAATATCCATTGTGTCCATTTATAGTAATCTTTATCCGTTGTATCGACCATACGATCAAAATCAAAACTATATCCTGCCATTTTAATTTGATTTAAATAAGTTTTAATATTATCGTCAGTTACTTTACGGGGATGAATTCCTGTTTGAATGGCATAATTTTCAGTAGGTAATCCAAAAGCGTCAAACCCAATTGGGAATAACACATTGTATCCTTCCATTCTTCGTTTACGAGAAATAATTTCCAAACTACTGTAGGCACGAATGTGCCCAACATGCATTCCTGCACCAGATGGATAAGGAAATTCTACCAAACTATAAAACTTTGGTTTTTCATCAAAATCAATTGCTTTAAATCGTTTGTTTTCATACCAATGTTTTTGCCATTTTGGTTCTATGACCTTGTGATCAAATTCCATATGTTTCACTCCTTTTTATAATAAAAAAAGTCCGTCCTAAAATAAGGACGAACTATAATAATCCGCGGTACCACCTTGGTTCTAGATTTCAATCTAGCACTCTATCTTTTAACGCAAGAATTACGACTTAGGCTCACGTGTTGCACTTAAGTAGCTCCCTAGACTAATTCATAAACTAAATCTCCTAGTTTCCACCAACCACTAGTTCTCTATCAGATTTCGATTTACTACTACTTCTAGTTCTACGCTTAATTTACATGTATAATAACATAGCATTTTTATATTATCAAGGCTTTTTATTGAGACGTTTATATATTTCAGCACTTAAGGCATTATTTTGCCTAAATGCAATAAATATTAGTAGAATTATCAACAATAATCCAAAGTTATATAAGTTATTTAGTATTAGAAGAACATATAATGCAGTTGATGAATAAATAGTCATCACGAACAGTTCTTTAAATTTGATTACTTTAAAACGCATTTTTAAAAACCATGTACTTATAAAAATAAAAATCATAAACATAATTAGACCAATCATAAAGTCTAGACCAATAATCATACTTCCCCAAATTGGTTTTTGTGAAATGATGTAATTATCAAATCCATCAAATATTTGATTATAGAATGTTTCTTGATCTGTTGTTTGAAGGCTAAAATCTATATTGTGAAAGTCACTAGGTAAATCACTAATAGGTAAATTTACTAGGTTCATTCCTCTGAATAAAAAGTAAAGATCGCCTTTCGAAACGACCAACGCATATTGGGATTCTAGTTCCCTATATCTCTCCACATCAAATTCGACATATGAATCCATAAATATCGACAAAGCCAAATCCTCATAAATTTTTGTATTCTCTTCTACATCACACATATAAATACTATTGATTATCTCGCATGATTCATCAGTTGTTTCAGCATTGTTAATAAATTCTTGTTTAAAATTCGGAGATAAGCCATCAAACTTAACTACATCGATAACACTCCTTGTTGTCATTAATACAATAAATACTAAAAGATACAATAATACTTTGATTATTGAGTCTTTCCGATATTCAATTATTAATTGTGGATAAACAAGACTATTCTTAAATCTTTCAATCATAGTAATCACCTTTTTTGATTATACCATATATTATACCAAAAATGTGTTAAAATAGTGAAGAGGTGGCATAATGAATTTAATGACAAAGGAAAAGAGATATAATACACTAAATGCTTTTTATCGATATAAATTTGGTAAGAAGGTTTTTAAGGTGTCATTAAACGGTGATTTTACTTGTCCTAATAAAGATGGTTTAAGTGGTACTGGTGGTTGTATTTATTGTACACCAAGTGGTAGTGGAGACTATGCTGGAGACAAGTTAGATTCACTCCAAAATCAATTCAACAAAGTACGCGATATGATGCATGAAAAATGGAATGACGCTTTATATATCGCGTATTTCCAAGCGAATACAAATACATATGATAAAGTGGAAAGATTACAAGAATTATATGAAGAAGCACTACACCTCGATCCTAATATTATTGGTTTAAGTATTGCGACAAGATGTGATGCGCTAGATCAAGAAAAGTATGAGCTATTAGAAAAAATTAGTAAAAGAACCTATTTAACGGTAGAACTAGGTTTACAATCTATTCATGATAAAACAAGTGTATTCATGAATCGTGGACACACTCTTAAATGTTTTGATGATGCAGTAAAAGAGTTGCGAAAGCGCAATATAAATGTAGTTGTTCACATTATTAATGGGTTTCATATTGAAAATAAAAAAGATATGTTAGAAACCGTGAATCATTTGAACCAATTAGATATTCAAGGAATCAAAATACACCTCCTTCACGTCATGAAAAAGACTGCACTTGGTAACTTATACCAAAATGATCCATTCCCAATCCTCTCATTAGAAGACTATAAAGATATTGTATGTGATCAACTCGAAATATTAAATCCAAAAATTATTATTCATCGCTTAACTGGTGATGCGCCAAAGGAATTATTAATTGAACCAGTATGGAGTTTAAAGAAGTTTGTCGTAATGAATGAAATCGACAAAGAAATGAGAAAAAGAGATACTTATCAAGGGGCAAAATATAAGAGTGAAGACTAGATGTCTTCACTCTCTTTATTAATTAAATATTTTAATTCTTCATAAATTATTTTAATTATAAGCATATCTGCACTTCCACCTGGAGATATATTTTTTTGTTTATATTGATCACTTAAGTTGTATACTTCTTTCAAATTTTTGCGATATCCACCACTTTGAATTATTTGATTCATATCGTGCTGAACTTGTCTTAATGTATCGATATCAGTTCTGTGAATAATTGTTGTGTCGTCTAGTTTACTCATAAAATATATTAGATAATTATGGAAAGAAGTATCTTCATCGTTATCTAGAGA
>JBFFKS010000181.1:0-3944 GCA_041555275.1 Xianfuyuplasma sp.
TATATTACAATAATTATAATATTTATATCCCATATCAACCAAATAATATATCATGTAGTAATCTTCTGCATTTATATAATTTTTCCCGCACCATACCTCTTTTGTTTCAATACAACATTCCCAATCATCACCATATACAACTGTAATATCTTTATCTATACATTGTGCAAATTCATTTAAAATATCTAATTTAGTCATATACATCATTCCTTTTCATATTGAATATCCCAGTCATAACAATTATATATATTATAATCTTCGACTACCTTATTATATGGAATATTAAATTGTTTTGATAGTCTATGTAAATCTTGTTCTATTAATGTTCTTGTTGTTATTAAATCATGTACTGCAAATACTTGCAGTTTGAATGTATCATATGTCATAAATATTCACAATTAAATCCATATATTGTTTTTCTGTTTCCATTACAAACACCACTAATCATACCTACAACACTACTAATATTTTCTTTATTTACTTTTCTGTTTAATTCTTTAAGTAAAAAAGTTGCACATTGCCTCATAGAAAAAAAATCATATATTTCATTTGCTTTCCACATTCTAACGGCTAGTTTATTTTTTTGATTTCGTAAATAGTTTTTTCCTTTTAAGATATGATATGCATGTATTGCATTTTCTTTTGTTGTAACCCACTCCAAGTTAGAAACATCATTATTAGATTTATTACCATCTATGTGATTTACTTCTGGTTTATTAAATGGGTTAGGTATAAATTTTTGTGCAACAAGTCTGTGTACTAAATATTTTTTAGACATATTGTTTTTCCACAAACAAACCCTATGATACCCATCATAGTTAATGTCATGTTTTAAAATTTTGTCTGTATTTTTATTTACAATTCTTCCATCTTTAAATATATTATAATTTTCTAAAAAAAATCCATTCACTAATTACCACCCTTTTCTATAAGTCTGGAATATCTATTTTTGTTTCTTCAAATTGTCTTTTGGTATCGTTCCACTTTGTTTCTATAAATCTAATATAGTCACCGTAGTAACTAAAATGTGTTTTACCTAATACACCATCTCTTTGTTTTTTTATTGCTAAATCAATAAATCTTTTTTCTTGAAATTTTTGTTCCATATCTTGTGTGTGCAGTAATAAAATAATGTTGGCATCCTGCTCAATACTAGAACTCCCCTTTAAATCACTTTTTTGAGGTTCTCTAACCTTACCATCTTGTTGAACAACGCTCCTACTAAATTGAGATAAAACAATTACGGGAATACCAAACTGCATCCCAATTTGTTTCATTTGTCTTGAAACCTCCTCAACCTCACTAGCCCTATTAAACTTACTTTTTCTAGTTGAAATCAATTGTAAATAGTCTACTACTAATACATCTATCTTTTTTTGTTTTTTTAATCTACTAACAATAGTATGCAATAATTCTACATTCATGTCACCTTTATCATATATTTTAAAATTCCATTTTTTAACCTTTTCTTTAGCACTCATAACATTAGCCCAATCGGTAGATGTTAGTTTTTTGTTTTTAAGGTCTTGTGCTTTGACATTTCCCTCTAATGCAACCATTCTTCTAGTTACTTCTTTTTTACCCATTTCTTGTGAAACAAAGAATACATTTTTATTTTGTTTACAAAAGTTTCTAACTAAATTTAGTGCAAATGCGGTCTTACCCACGCCAGTATCGGCTCCGATTATCATTAAATTTGTTTTTTCTAGCATAACCATTGAGTCTAAAATAGGAAATCCTAACTTAAATATATCATCTGGATTTATAGGTGTTTCTAAGTCAGTAATAAAATCATCTATGTAATCACTCATATCACAAAAACCTTCTTTGTTTTCAAAATCGGTATTATCATCAAATGAGTTTGCTAGTTTTTTAACTTCGTATTCTAAATCAGCAATATCTATTTTATCTAATTTTTCACTTAATTCAGTAAAGTTTTTTAAGGCCATTCTTTTTTGTGAATATTCATTTATAATTCCTATGTTTTGTATAAGATTGTCAAGAGACATAACCGACTTTGTTAAATTTAAAATATATTCAAAGTATTCATTCTCGTTATGTTTACCTATAATATTCTTTTTTTCTAATTCTTTAATTATAATTGTATAATCAATTTTCAATCCTTTTTTATAAACATCCAACATACAAGAAAATATTTCCTTGTTCATTTCATCATAAAAATCATTAGGAGATATAAATGCATTAATATCATCAAAACTCTTTTCTGTAAGAAATATACTCCCCAGTATTGTTTGTTCTATTTCAATGTCATATAAATCTCTCATAAATTCCTCCTACTTTACAATTTTTACTTTACAACCATATTTTTCTTCAACATCTTTCATAGTAACTTCTTTCACTTGTGGTTCTTCATATAATCTAATTTTACTTTCATTAGCGACATATATACTATTTTCAAAATGATACATATTTTGCCCTATATTATTAATTAAAATTTCTTTTATAATATAGAAATTTTGACAACTCCAATTAATTTGCACCTTATCACCAAGATTAAATTTAGATGTCCAAGTATATGATGGTTCTACTAATTCAAATCTTGATGCTAACCACTCACTTTCTGTTTCATAACCAATACCAACATATTTTATACCTTCCTGTTGTCCAACACAAGAAATAGTATATAATTCACCCTGTTTTGGGATATAATTATTATTATATCCTTTTATACATCTTACTCTATCACCTTTTTTAAATTTCATATCATTCTCCTTATAATTCTACAATATTATCTTGTAGTGCATATTTTATTTTTATGTTTTTAAATTCTGTTCTTTTACCCCAAATACCTATTAAGTTATCGTGGGTTAATGATGCTAATTCTACACTATTACAATGTTCACTTAAATGATTAAATAGAATACCTTTTGTACGTTCTCCAACTAACTTAAATGCAAGTTCCATAGCATCGTGGTTTGCTGTATGTCCATATACTCCTAATACTCTACGCTTTAATCCTTCATGTCTTTTAGTATCATTTATTTGTAATGTAAGGTCATGATTACTTTCAATACTATAATATTCCTTATTATATAATGCTTGTATAATATCTTTATCCCATAACTTACCATTATCAGCAATATGTACATATGTTTCACCATTATGTTCACTAATCATATAGCCTTGACATTCTTTGTCATGATTTAATTTGAATGGTGTAATGTCCAACGACTTACCAGTCGATTGCAATGAGGAGATAATAAACCTATTTTCATCTAATATAGTTTTAAAATGTTCATTAAGTTCATTATATACAACCTCACTACAATAAAATTTAATATGTTCATATTTATTTAATATAGTTTTTACTGAATTAATATGGTCTATATGGGAGGAATGAGTAATAAATATTATGCCTATATCATCTAAATCAATACCATATGAAATCATTAACTGTTCATTAATCTTTTTAGCAGAACCACCTACATCTATAAGTAAGTTATATTTTTCAGTTACAACTAATGTACAATTTCCTTTTGAACCAGACATCAAACTAATCACTCTCATGCAAACCACCTCCTTTTCGTTATATGACTATCAGTCATAATTATATTTATCTTTTATTTTTAGCAAAGAAAACTTTTACTAAATCTCCAATAGAATTATAATCTGGTGCACTATTAACTTCATCTAATGTAAAGAACCCTTTATTAATACCTTGCACTAAAAATCCCTTTTGTTTAGCACTACCATGTTCCGTTGTAATATCTGATAAAGTTACTTTACCACCAACTGGTTTTTTTGTTGGTGATTGAGATGCTACATATTGTTTAGGTGTATTGTATGCAGGTTTTGCACTTCCTTTTTCATATGTAGGCAACTGTTCAACATCTGTTTTCACTTGACTCATAGCCCAATTTCTATATTCTAATAATTCCTCTGGTGACTCACAATCATCAATTCTAATTTCCGCATTATTAAAA
>JBFFKS010000182.1:0-3877 GCA_041555275.1 Xianfuyuplasma sp.
AGGTGAAAGTTTAAGAAGAAAGATTGATAATTTGGAAACAATAATCAAAAATATTTTCTTTGATAATTTACGTAATAACGCGGTTAAAAAACTTAGTATCATTGATTCATTTATTGCTATTGACTCTTTTTTATCACAGATTAAATGTAACCTCTTTGATAAACAAGTTTATTCAAAGTCTAATAGCATAATTCGTCAACGTCGTGGAAAAATCATCAAATTGCATAAAATGTTATTTGAATAAGGAGAAATTTAATGATAAATTTTGAAAAAGTGAGTTTTGAAGAAATTCCATTATTGATTAGCTGGTTTAAGAAGGAGCATATTAGAGAGTACTGGGTGTCAATTTTAAATAAGACTGATGAGGAAATCACTAATAAATACATGAAAAGGCTTAAAGAAGATGTTATCGAGATGTTTATCATCAAAAAAAATAATGTAAAAATTGGCTTTATACAAACATATCTTTTAGAAGATCCCAAACAATTTATGATTTCTGATAAATGTAAAGGCATTGATCTCTTTATTGGAGACGAAAAATTTCTTAATCAAGGATTTGGAACAGAAACTTTAAAAAGATTTCTAAAAAATAAAGTTTTCTCAGATAGTAGCATAAAATTTGCATGTATCGATCCTGAAGTAAAAAATAAAAGAGCAATTCGAGCATATGAAAAAGTTGGGTTTAAACATGTAAATACAGACTTTGATAAATATTCAAAATTATTAACATACTATATGGTTATAGATCGAGATGATTTTTTGACTTTATCTAATACTATGGTATAATATATGAGATTTTTAGAGGGTGATAAATATGAAAAAAATTCGTAAATTTTTATTTGGTACTTACGTTAGAGGATTTGTTGTCTCATACTTCTTATTCCTTATGATAGGAGCAACATTACTAAAACTACCAATTAGTATTCAAGATGGCCAAACACTAAAATGGATTGATGCAATCTTTGTAAGTGTAAGTGGAATGAGTACTACAGGATTATCAACAGTAGTGGTAAAAGATGTCTTAACACAATTCGGACAAACCGTATTAGCACTTATCTTACAGTTTGGTGGTATCGGTTTAATAATGTTCATTGCGACGTTCTGGTTGATTACAGGTAAAAAAATCAGTTTTAGAGAGCGTACTATGATTATGACAGATCAAAATCAAATCGGACGAGCAGGAATCGTAGGTTTTATTAGGAATGTAATCATTATGATTGTATCAATTGAAGTGGTAGGATTCCTAATTATGTCATCCTATCTATATTTCTCAGGTACTTATCAATTTGGAGATGCATTATTTCAATCATTTTTCTTAACAATTTCAATGTTCACAAATGCTGGGTTCGATATTAGTCCAGGTGGAGATAGTCTATTTATGTTTAAGACAGATTATTTTATGCAAACTTTGGCTATGTGTTTAATGGTACTTGGTGCAATTGGTTTTTGGCCACTTGCAGAAGTCAAACTTTATTTTGATGCGAAAAAAAGAAAACAAAAATATGAGTTTTCAATGTTCTCTAAAATACTGGTTTCAATGCATTTGGGTTTATGGATTGTTAGTGCAATAATAGTGTACATCGTTGAGTTTAACGGATACTTTGCAGATAAAGGTGTCATTGAAGGGATCTATTACGCTCTATTTATGTCATTAACAACACGTAATGCTGGATTTGCGACGATGAGTATGAATAATATGAGTTCATCAATTCAAGTGTTCTTTGCAATATTGATGTTTATAGGTTCATCACCAAACTCTGCTGGTGGAGGAATTAGAACTACAACATTTTTACTTACATTCTTAGGTTTTAGTGCGTATGCAAGAGGAAAAGACCAAGTTATTATTGGAAAAAGATCAATTAAGCAAGACACTGTTTACAAATCTCTATTTGTTGTCATTGGTGCTGGAGCATTAATCATTACAGGATTATTTATTATGTCAGTTAGTGAAGCAGGACAAGGATTTACTATTAAGCAGATATTCTTTGAGTTGGCCAGCGCTTTTGGAACAACGGGATTATCACTAGGTATAACTAGTAGTCTAACAACTGTAGGTAAACTTGTACTAATTGTTGTAATGTTTGTCGGTCGTGTTGGAATTCTGGCATTATTATTAATGATTAGAGGTAATCGAAAACCTTCAAGTATTAAATATCCTGAAATCGACATGATTGTTGGATAAAAAAGAAAAAAATTAAAAATATTAAACACCTCCATATTTTTCTAGATATGAGGGTGTTTTTTTTAGGGTATTATTAGAAGTTAATGGCCAAATTTAGAGGAAAAGAATACTCTTTAAATAATATTGAGTATTCTTTTTTAAAATGATATAATAGTTATGAAGTATTGTAAGGGATGATTCTAAACAGCCCTTCATGTGGGCTTTTTTTATTTCATACAATATTATAATAAAAAAATTAAAAAGGGAGAGATGTTAGTATGACATTATTAGTTTCAGCGGCTGGAATATTTATACCTATAGGAGTTATAGTTGGTCTTCTAGTCTTCTTATTCGTCATTGGATATGTAAAAGTACGTCCGAATCAAGCGTATATTATTACTAGTCCATCAAAATCATCTAAAGTAGTTACTGGAAAAGCAACATGGCGTATACCATTTATCACACGTGTAGATGTAATTCCTTTAGATATTATTCAAGTAGATATCAAAACCACTTCATCAGTACCAACAAATGAATTTATCGATATCTTTGTAGATGGTGTGGCAAACATTAAAGTACAACACACTGTAGAAGATATTAAACGTGCTGGAGAAATATTCTTGACAATGGGACGCGATCAAGTTAAAAAAATCGCAGAAGAGATATTGGAAGGGAATATGCGTGAAATCATTGGGCAAATGAAATTAACAGAGTTGGTTCAAAACCGTGATAAATTTGCAGATGAAGTACGTACTACAGCAATGCAAGATATGGAAAAAATGGGTCTTGAGATTATTAATATCACAATCCAAAACTTTACTGATAATAACGGAGTTATCCAAGATCTTGGGGTTGACAACATTGAACAAATTCGTAAAGAAGCAAGTATCGCTAAAGCTGAGGCTAAACGTGATGTTGAAGTAAAAACATCAGAAGCAAAAGAAGTAGCCAACTTAGCTAGAATTACTGCAGAATTACAAATTGAAGAGCAAAACACAAACTTGGAACTAAAAAAAGCATTCCTAAAACAAAAAGCAGAAACTGAAAAAGCAACAGCAGATGCTGCTTATGCAATTCGTCAAGCAGAAGAGCAGTTGAAAATAAACGTTGCGGAACAAAACGCATTAATTGCTAGTAAAGAAAAAGAAATTGAATTAAAAGAACGTGAAGTATCTGTAAAAGAACGTTCATTAGAAGCTTTAGTAAAGAAACAAGCTGAAGCAGAAAAATATAGTGCACAACAATCTGCTGATGCAGAACTATATACTAGAACAAAAGATGCAGAAGCAGAATTAGCTGAAGAGCAAAATCGTGCAAAAGCAATTAAGGTTGTAGCAGAAGCTGAACGTGATGCTTCATTAGCAAGAGCTGAAGGTATCGAAGCAATTGGTATTGCAGAAGCTGCAGCGATTGAGAAAAAAGCATTGGCAATGAAAAAAATGGAAGAAGCTGCAATCTTAGGACTAGTATTAGATTCAGATGTTCTACCTAAAGTAGTAGCAGCAGCGGCAGCACCACTTGCGAAAACAGAGAAAATTGTTATGTATGGTGATGGTAATGCAGCTAAATTATCAAAAGATATTATGAAAACAGGAACAAACATTTTAGAAGGACTAAAAGAAACAACAGGATTAGACTTAATGAGTCTTCTTGGAGGAGCATTAGGGGGATCAGTAGCTGCGAAAGTAATAGATAAAAAAGAAGAAGCAGTTACAG
>JBFFKS010000183.1:0-3814 GCA_041555275.1 Xianfuyuplasma sp.
TATACCATTTTGAAATCTAATAAATGTTGTTTCGCTAGATAGATTATATAAAGTTGTATCACGTAAGTCTGTACCGTTTTTAATTTGGATTGCACTTTCGTTAATGGAATCTTTAACCGCGCTAATATTTTCATCAATATACATAGGTGAAAATCTATTATATGATATGTAGATACTTAAAAGGATGACTAATGAAAAAGTAATCAGTAATATCAAAAATGTTTTTAAGAAAATGTTTACTTTCATGACTAGTCCTCCTTACGTTTTTTATATTTGTCTATTTTTCAAACTTATAACCTGATTTGAAGATTGTTTTTATATATGGTGATGCGGCTTTTAATTTTTGACGTAGTCGTTTGATATGAGTATCTACGGTTCTAAAATCACCATAGTAATCATAACCCCAAACTTTATTTAATAAGTCTTCTCTAGAGAAAACTCTAGCTTTATTATTGATAAATAGTGTGAATAGATCCCATTCTTTTTTGTTTAATTCTATAGGCTCATCGTTTATTTCTACAATATAATTATCTAAATTATATTTAATGATACCGTATTCGTGAATCTCTTTTTGGTCCTCATTTGAATATCTTGCAAGTACGGCTTCTATTTTTTTGATTACTAATTTAGGACTATATGGTTTTGTGACGTATTCATCAATTCCCAATTCATATCCTTTTAATTGATTTTCCTCATCACTTAATGCTGAAAGCATAATGACGGGTGTATTTGTATTTTCTCTTAATTTTTTGCATATCTCAAACCCACCGACATTTGGTAACATGACATCTAGTAAAACAAGGTCATACGCATTTTGTCCGATTTTGATTAATGCCTCTAGTCCATCAAAAACTTGATCGATGGTTGCATCCTCATATTTATCCAACACATAATCATATAAAAGATCATTTAAATGTTTCTCATCCTCAACGATTAAAAATCTCATTTATACCCACATCCTTCACAATTAACTTTCTTCTAGAATACCATATTATGGCGATTTTTTAAAGATTTTCATGTGAATATTATAAGTGTCATAAGGATGTCAAAAGAATGTCATAACTTTGTCACAAGTTAAAAATATAATATGAGCATATCGGGAAAGAAAGGGAGTCACAATTTATGAAAAAATTATTAGTAGGATTTCTTTATTTAAGTTTTATATTTTTAGCAGGATGTTCAGAAGCAGATGATGCTGGGATTAAAACCTCAGGCGATTATGAATCAGGAGAATTATCTGAAGAAAGTGGTAAAATAGTTGATTCTTTTTATGATGCTTTAACTACCTATTCTAGTATAGATTCAACATCTGGGGTGGAAGTAACAAGTGGGGATACAGGAGTGGTTGTTGAATATAGAGAGGTAACAGTTGGTGGAGAAGTACTATATTCTCAAGAGGTAACACCTCATCCAGGACAATTAACAGCAAGTGAGTGGAGCGATCTAGAAAACTATGATTTTTACTTATCGTTATTTGAGTCTACGCAAGAATTACCAAGCGGATTATTTGGGGAATTCTATAACAAGGGATATGTTGATGCATTATCAATGATCAATGTTCATTTCCATAATGGGGAAGAAAATATCATGGGTGCAAAAGTAGAATTATTTAATAGTAATGATGAAGTTATCTATACCGCTATTACAGATATATTTGGGAATGCCTATTTATTCCCTAGTGCAGGTGAATTTGAAAGTGTATCAAAAGTTGAAATCCGCTACGAGGATCAATTTATTAGCCACGAGTATTCATACTCGGCAGAAAGCAATCTTATTGATTTTAATGTAGTGACAGCTAACACGCATGAGGATATTATTGAAATTATGTTTGTTATTGATACAACAGGTTCAATGGGTGATGAGATAACGTATTTAAAAGCAGAAGTTGATAGTGTAATTAGTGAAGTAAGTTCACTTAACCCCAATTCAACTATCAAATTAGCTTTATTATTTTATCGTGATCAAGGGGATAATTATGTCACAAGATATTTTGATTTCACTGAAGATATCTCGGCCCAAAAACAAGCACTAAGTAATCAAACTGCACAAGGCGGAGGAAACTTCCCTGAAGCTGTAGCAACAGCTTTAGATGAAGCAGTAAATAAAAGTTGGAGTAATGCCAATTCAACGAAACTAATCTTCCATGTTCTAGATGCTCCTCCTCATGATAATCAAGAATCAATGAGTAAATTTAGTAATGCATTAGAAATAGCTAGTGAAAAGGGAATTAGGATTATTCCTATCGCATCAAGTGGTATTGATAAATACACAGAATACTTACTTAGAAATGAAGCGATGCTTACTGGGGGAACATATGTATTTATTACAAATCACTCAGGTATTGGAGGAGACCACATAGAGGCTACTGTAGGCGAAACTGACGTAGAGTTGTTAAATACATTGTTGGTGAGGTTAATTACAGAGTATCACACAGGAGAAAAATGGGAAATTGTACCATTTAATCCAGATTCAGAACAATAAAAAACGACATTTAATGTCGTTTTTTTTAGTTAAATTTCTAGGCTTGCATTATATAAAGCAGAATAGTATCCACTATTGGCGATTAATTCCTTATGTGTTCCTCTTTCGCTAATTCCATCCTCGGTTAAGACAAGGATTTCATCTGAATTTGAAATTGTACTTAATCGATGTGCGATTACTAGTGTTGTTCGTCCTTCACTGAGTTCATCCAGTGCTTTTTGGATTAACTTTTCTGTTACGTTATCAAGAGATGAAGTTGCTTCATCTAAAATAAGTACTGGTGGGTTTTTAAGGAATACGCGTGCGATACTAACACGTTGTTTTTGGCCACCACTTAGTTTGACACCACGTTCACCTACGAGTGTTTCATATTCATCTTCTAATGTCATAATAAAATTGTGAATGTTTGCTTTTTTAGCAGCAGCTACTACTTCATCGTAGCTTGCTTCTGGATTTCCATAAAGGATGTTATCTTTGATCGAACCATAGAAGATATAGACATCTTGTTGGACATGGCCGATGTTTGATCGTAATGAATATATATCGTACTCTTTTACATCATGCCCATCTATTAGAACTTGTCCTTGATTGACATCATAGAATCGAGGAATTAGTTTTGAAATGGTTGATTTCCCAACGCCTGTTTCTCCAACTAAGGCAACTTTTTGACCTGGATTGATCGTAACGTTGAAATTCCTTAACACATCACTTCGAGAAGTATCATATTGGAATGTGACATTCCTAAATTCGATTTTACCTTGAGTTTTATCTAAGAATAATGGATTTTTTGGGCTGACAATTTTTGGCTCGATTTGCTGAATATGATAGAATTTTTCATACCCGCTCCACCCTTTTTGGACTTGCTCGATGGTTTGAATAAGTGTTCTAATTGGTTGGATTAAAAATGTTAGGTAGAAGAAGTAAGCAGTATATTCACCTACAGTTATTTGTCCAAGATAAACAAAGTATGCACCCAAAACCAATACGGTTACGTATAATAGATCAATGAACCAGTTCGTTCCACTACTGAAAATACCCATTTGTTTATAAAAATCACCAAATGATTTTTGATATATTGATGTTACATTTGTAAATTTTTTCAGTTCAAAGTCCTCATTTGTGAATGCTTTCGTTAATCTTATTCCACCAATTGAATTTTCTACTTCACTATTTATTTGTTCATGCGTAGCTCTTGTTTTACGAGAAGCATCCATCATTTTTTTACGACGGAATGCACTAAATATGAATAAGAATAAGATAAAGGTGAAGACAATTAAAGTAAATAAGACATGGGTATTAATTAAGATGATAAAACTCCCAGTAATCATTACAA
>JBFFKS010000184.1:0-3807 GCA_041555275.1 Xianfuyuplasma sp.
ACGAGATTGAATTTCTTCAACTGTTCCACTTACCTCTTCTCCAGTTTTCACTGAAACATCACTCCAAGGATTATAATCTAAATGTTTCTTAGATAATGACATTTTTCTTTTTTCTAAGTCCACACTTAATATTTTGACATTTAGTGTGTCACCAACTGCGACTGAACCAGCTAAATTCTCACGTGGGTCCCATGAGTAATCATTTGCGCTAATCATTCCTACAACATCTCTATCTAGTTCAAGTAACATACCATTAGCCATCTTACGTACGATTTTCCCCTCTACTTCATCTCCAACTTTATGTGTTTGGAAGTAGATATTCCATGGTGTATCTAATAGTTTTTTCATACTTAACCCAATTTTGTTTTTCTCTTTCGAGATTACTTCAACAGTAACTTTGTCTCCTTCTTTTAGAACGTCTTGTGCTTTGTTTACACGGTGATGTGAAATTTCACTTCTGTGTACAAGTCCTTCAATATCACCTATTGAAACAAATGCTCCAAAGTCTAAAACTCTAACAACAGTTCCTTCAGCTTTATCTCCAACATTTAAATTCTCAAACGCTGCTTTTTTAGCTATTTTACGGTCTTGAGACAATACTGCTTTTCTTGAAACAACGATTTTGCGTCCATCATTTTCAATAACAACACACTCTAAAGTTTTACCTTTAAAGTCTTCAGCTTCAACACGTTCAAATGCTATTTGTGATAAAGGCATAAAAACCTCTACTCCCATATATTTTAAAACCAAACCGCCACGAGTAACTTTTACTACTTTCGCACTAAATCTTTCGTTACTTTGGGCAAATTCATCAAATTTTCCACGGTTATCTTCTCGTAACATATCACGTCTATCTAAAGAGATTCTTTGATCTTCATGATTAATCTTTGTTACTTTGAATTTTAAAACGTCTCCCTCGTTTACTACTTCTTTACATGAAGTGATTGGTGTTAAACTTAATCCTTCTTTGTAAATAACTCCATCTGCAAATGCTTTAATGTCTACATAACACACATCGTCTGATACTTGGAAAACTGTTCCTTCAACAACTCTTCCAACTTTTACATTATTAAATTCAAATTCCACTTTACTCAACCTCTCTTATTTTGTCAGTAATGATTTTTACAACTTCATCTATGTTCAGATCTGATGTATCAATAATAATTGCATCAGAAGCTGGTCTTAAGGGACTAAATTCCCTTGTGGTGTCCAAATAATCTCTTCGTGCTATTTCTTCTCTTAATGTTTCGATACTACTTGTGATTCCTCTTTGATCATTATCTATTTGTCTACGTTCAGCACGTTTCTCGATAGAAGCGGTTAAGAAGAATTTATATTTTGCATTTGGTAATACTTTATATCCTATATCTCTACCATCCATAACAACATCTGTGTTTTGAGCC
This sequence comes from Xianfuyuplasma sp., assembly GCA_041555275.1. Classification (GTDB taxonomy): domain Bacteria; phylum Bacillota_I; class Bacilli_A; order Izemoplasmatales; family Izemoplasmataceae; genus Xianfuyuplasma. The sequence goes on from JBFFKS010000184.1 coordinate 1,404, forward strand.
ATCTTTTGTTGTACTTCAACAAGTTGCTTTCGAACGCTATGATATGCAGATACTTTTGATACATTGTTTGAGATGTCATTATTTCTGACTCGATCTGAAACGTCTTTATTATCCATATGGAGATGTCCGTCAACAAACTTGAACTCGATATCTTTTACGAATCCAAACTCTTCTTCGTTATCAATATTTATCTTGTTTGTTAATGCTTTTAAAACAATTGCCCGATACATTGAACCTGTATCGATATATGTATAATTAAATTCATGAGCAATCTTTTTGGCAATTGTACTTTTTCCTGCTCCAGCAGGTCCATCTATTGCAATATGAACATATTTCATAGTTTCACCTCTTTATAACCATTGTATATTATATCAAAAATATAATAAATATCACAATTTTTTTATATTTTAGCGTTAAGAATCACTAGATTCTCTCAATTTTTTGATTTCATGTGGTTTTAATAGTCTTACTTCACCTTTTTTTAATTTGTCTAAAGTTACAACTCCAAATCGAACTCTTTTCAACTTCAAAACAGGATGATTAACTGCTTCAAACATTTTTTTAACTTGATGATATTTTCCCTCTTTGATAATGATAGTTGCATATGTGATTTCAGTTTTCGTATCATATTTTACATCTTTTATAATTGCTCGTTTAGTTTTATAATGTTCAATATGAATTCCTCGAGATAATAGAAGAGATTCTTCTTTACGTAAAAATCCTTTCATTTTAACAGAGTATTCTTTTTCAACTTTGTGTTTTGGGCTAGTCATTAAATTAGTAAATTCACCATCATTTGTAAGTAGTAAGACACCAGATGTATCATAATCTAATCTTCCTACTGGGTAAACTCTTTTATCTGATGGGACAAGATCTAACACAGTTTTTCTATCGAACTCATCATCGGTTGTACTAACATATCCTTCTGGTTTATAAAGAACATAGTATACTTTATCTTCTTTATTTATCACTTTACCATTAACAAAAATGGTATCTTTTGAAGACACCTTTGTTCCTAGTTCCTTAACAATAACATCATTCACTTTAACTTTACCTTCAATAATTAAAGTTTCTGCTTTACGTCTTGAACAATAACCACTATTTGCAATTACTTTTTGTAATCTTTCCATCATGTCACCTCCAGTTTACAAGATAAAAAGAGGAATATCCTCTTTTAGTCTACTTTTATCTTTTCGATTGTTAAGTGGACATAGCTTATTCTACGTTCTTTTATATCCTTTACAACAAATCGCAATTGTAACCACGTTGGTTCATCATCATCATGCTCATAGTTTGGAATTTCCTGAATGTAGGTATAAGCTTCATCTACTTCCGGAATATCTTCAAACATATCATATAGCCATCCAGCAAGACTGGCATAATGTGAGTCAGGCGCTTCCCCAATATTTAAATCATCAAATAAATCCTCTAAATCAATTTCGGCATTAACACCGTATTTATTCTCTTTAATTTGTTGGATAAATTCGTCATCAACCTCATCATGTTCATCGTAAATTTCTCCAACTAACTCTTCAAGCGCATCTTCCATTGTGACAATACCACTTGTCCCACCAAACTCACCACTAACAATTGCCAAATGTGAATTTTCACGTTGTAGCGTTTCAATCAACGTATCAACACGCATTGATTTCGCTACAAACATCGGTTCTTTTATTAGTTTTCGTATATTTACTTTTTGTCCCTTAATTAATTTTGTAAAGAAATCTCTTTCATGTAAAACTCCTATGACATTATCACGTGTTTCTTCATAAACAGGAATTCTTGAAAACTGATAATCAAAGAAAGTTTTTTTAACATCTTCAATAGAATCTGTGACTTCAATTCCTATCATATCTACTCGTGGAGTCATGATATCTTTTACTTTTTTCTTTTGAATGTCCAAAACACTTTGTAGCATTTCAGCTTCATCTTCATCGATTGAGCCTTCAATTTCCATAGTGTCAATAATTGTTTCTAATTCATCACCAGTAACACTAACCATATTGTCAGCATTATCTTTAACAATCCATCCTTTAATTTTAATAAATATCCAAGTAACTGGACTTAAAATTGTAATTATCCAATACAAAAGATTACTAAGAAACAATGCTAATTTATCTGCATTGTTCTTGGCAAAACTCTTTGGTACAATTTCTCCAAAGATTAGAATAATCGTTGTCATTACAAATGTATTCATTAAACTAACCACAGTATCGTCAGCAAAAATACTTGAAAAGAAAATCACACTAACTGTTGCTAATGCAATGTTAGCCAAGTTATTCCCAACCAATATAGTCGTTAATGTTTTATCAAAATGTTCTGTAATCCATAGTGCTTTTTTACTACCTTTTTTCCCATCTTCAATAAATGTTTTAATTATTATCACGTTTACACTTGAAAATAC
>JBFFKS010000185.1:0-3767 GCA_041555275.1 Xianfuyuplasma sp.
AGGTCTTAACAAAGAGCTTTTAGATGGATTGAATCAAATGACAGAAGAAGAAATAAAAGACGCTTTCTACAAGTCTCTAGAGTTTGGGACTGGTGGAATGAGGGGAATTATAGGTGCGGGAATTAACCGTATGAACAGATATACCCTTAGAAAAGCGAACTATGGATTTGGTAAATATTTAAGCCTTAAATATGGTACTGAAGTATCAAGAGGTGTTGTAATTGCTCATGATAATCGTCATAAAAGTATAGAATTTGCTCAAGAAAGTGCAAAAGTTCTTGCTACTTTTGGGATTAAGACATACATGTTCGATGCATTAAGACCTACTCCAGAACTTAGTTTTGCTGTAAGGCACTTAAATGCAATTGGGGGAATCGTTGTAACGGCTTCACACAACCCACCAAAATATAATGGATATAAGATTTATGATGAAGATGGGTGCCAACTAGTTCCAAGATATGCGGATCAAGTAATTAAACATGTTAATGAGGTCGAAGATGTATTTAATATCGATGTCATCGAATATGATAAAGCAATAGATATTGGATTGGTTGAAGTTATTGGAAGAGAAATTGATGATGCTTATCTGAATATGGTAGATACCGTTCAACTTGATAAGGAAAGTGAAAAGAGAGTCAAAATTGTGTTTACACCATTACATGGTACTAGTGCGAAACTAGGACTTGAAAGTTTAGAAAGAAATGGGTATAAAGTTATACCTGTAGAAGAGCAGATGGTAAATGATCCCGACTTTGGTACAGTAGCTAGTCCCAATCCTGAAAATAAAGAAGCGTTTGAGTATGCGATAAGATATGGTAAAAAACACAATGCAGATATCTTAATTGCGACAGATCCTGATGCTGATAGACTTGGGGTTGCAGTATTACATGAAGGTGAATACATATTGTTGACAGGTAACCAAACAGGAGCAATTCTAGTTGATTACATTTTACGTACTAGACAAGAACAAGGAACATTACCACAGTTTGGTATGGTATATAATACAATCGTTACAAGCGAACTTGGCGCAAAAATTGCCAAATCATTTGGGATGAAAGTAGAAAGTACACTGACTGGATTTAAATTTATTGGTGAAAAAGCAAAAGAAATTGAAGATACTAAATATGAATTTATGTTTGGTTACGAAGAAAGTTATGGATATGTTGTTAAAGATTTTGTTCGAGATAAGGACAGTATCCAAGCGTTACTATTACTTAGTGAAGTTGCAAATAAAGGAATCCCCGGTGGTAAAACCCTATACGATTACCTAATGTTTTTATATAGTCAACATGGATACTATATTGAAGACCTTGCAAATATTGTTTTAGAAGGTGCAGCCGGAGAACAAAAAATAAATGACATCATACACTACTTTACTGAAAATGCACCAACACAAATCTTAGGTAGTAACATTTATGCTGTAGAAAACTATAGTACTTCAAAACGATATTCTGCCAAAGGTGTTGAAGATATTAACTTACCAAAGAGTAAAGTGTTAAAATACTTTATGGAAGATGGTAGTTGGTTTGTCTTAAGACCAAGTGGAACAGAACCTAAACTGAAAATTTACATTGGTGTAAAAAGTGATGATTTGCAAACTGCGAAACAAAAGAACAAGGATATCAAGGAAACAATTCTAAATCTAGCTATGCAAGTATAAATAAAAAGAGGACGTGAACTTATGATTAAAAAGTCGAGAAAGGTTAGGGATTACAAAGAACTAACCAAAGCTTTACCGACTTTGAGATATGTAGATCCTGAAGCTGTTTACATCCATTTGCAAAATGGACGTTGTAAAACATATGATCTATATGTCAAAGAAGGACAAAAAGTGTTATTAGGTGAAGTAATTGGTGTTCGTCATGGTGGTTTCTTCGAACAACCTATCCATTCAACGGTTAGTGGGGTAATCGGGAAAGTAAGTAAAAAACTACATCGAACAGGTCGCAAAGTTGATTGTATCGAAATCAGAAATGATTTTAAAGAAACGTATCATGAAAGTATCATTGATCGACCAGATAATTTAATTGAACACTTAACTCAAGATGAAATGGTGGAAATTATCAAGGATCGTAGTTTAGTAGGACTTGGGGGAAGTGGATTCCCAACATATATCAAACTTGCTACGAAAGATAAAATTGATACAGTTGTTATAAATGCAGTTGAATGTGAACCATATTTAAGTAGTGATTATCGCTTGATTTTAGAACATCCAGGTAGAGTTATTGCCGGACTTAAATATATTCTACAAGCACTGAATTGTACAAAGGGTTTAATTGCAATCAAGTCAGAAAAAGATCCTTTATACCAAGTATTAACACAAGTATTAACACATCGTTATCCTGAGTTAGATGTTAAAGTTGTTAAATTAGGTAATCACTACCCACAAGGATGGGAAGTTGAAGTATTTAGATGGGCACTTGGAATTGATGTTCCTCATGGTGAACTACCAACAAAATACGGTGTTATTGGATTTAACGTATCTACTGCAGCTGGTGTATTTGATGCAATCAAACATAATTTACCAGTAACAAAAAGATACTTTACATTAACAGGAGATGCAATAAAATTCCCACAGAATTATCGTGTTAAAGTAGGTACAAGTGTAAAAGAACTAATCAACCTATCTGACGGATATGTCGATGGGTTAGATGAAGTATTAGTCATCATGGGGGGACCAATGATGGGTACTAGTACAACAAGTGATGATGTTATTGTATCTAAAACAACTACTTCAGTCATCGTCCTTAAAAATGTTGAATATAAAGAAGAACCATGTGTCAGATGTGGTAGCTGTGTATACAGCTGTCCTGTACACATTGAGCCAGTCCAAATAATGAATGCTGTAAAACGAAATGATAAAGAAGTCATGAAAAGTTTAGAAGCATTTAAATGTATTGAATGTGGACTTTGTGCATATGTATGTACAAGTAAAATACACGTAACTGATTATGTGAGAAAGGCTAAGCAATTATTAGGTAATTAATATGATAATGAATACACCAAAAATAATTAGAAAAACTAGCCCTTACTTAAGAAGGCCACAAGCAAATGCAACACGTATGATGCGTGATGTATCAATTGCTTTACTACCAGTAGTTATCTTTGCTATTTATAGTTTTGGATTAAGTGCTGTGTACATTTTATTATTAGCAATAGGCTCAATGTTAGTAACAGAATATTTGTATTATCAATTCGTAGATATTAAAAATGGAGAGAAATTTCAATTTAGAAACAAAAGTTTTACATTATATAACTTTAGTGCAGTAACAAGCGGGTTAATCTTTGGATTAACGATGCCAGACAGTTCACCTTGGTGGGTTGTTGTAATGAGTGGAGCACTTGGAATTTTGCTTGCTAAATTAATCTTCGGTGGAATGGGACAAAACATATTTAATCCTGCAGCCGTTGCCAGAGCAATTGTTGTCGTTAACTTCGCAACAGTTGTTGCTTATCAAGATAATGTTTATGTAAATGATTTTGCTACTTTTGATGCTGTAAGTGGTGCAACTGCATTACAGTTTAGTAATACATCTGCATTTTCACAGGCTGCATTACAGGAATATGGTTTATTAAACTTATTTACTGGTATTGGTATACCTGGAAGCATAGGAGAAGTAAGTGCATTACTACTAATCGTTGGTGGAATCTACTTAGCCTTAAGAACTTCATTTGAAGTGAGAATACCATTAGCTTATGTTGGAACAGTATTTGTGTTAGCTACTGCAGTAGCAATTCAACAAGGATTGGGTATGTGGTACCCGATG
>JBFFKS010000186.1:0-3758 GCA_041555275.1 Xianfuyuplasma sp.
GAGGAAGTATATCCTGAAAATTATGTTAAACTAAGAAACTTAGAAAATCATGACTTTGGGCGTTTTGCTCCAATGGTAAATAATAACATTGATAAAATTAATAATTGGACCGCATTATCCTTTTTCCTAAAAGGTTGTACAATGATGTATTCTGGACAAGAAAAACTAGATAATAATCGACCAAGTTTATTTGACAAGGATTTAGTAAATTGGAATGGTTTTGATATTTCAAGTTTGGTCTTAAGGGTATCAAAAATTGTAAAAAGCGATGCATTTATTTACGGTGTTTATAACATCAAAATTATTGATAAAGACCTATATGTAGGTGAATACCTGCATAATAATGAGAAGTATTTAGGAATATTTAATATTGGATTGGAAAAAGGAGATTTTGATATTTGTTTGCCGGATGGTAAATATCAAAATTTACTAGGAATTGATCCAATAATTGTAAAAAACAATATGATGGTTTTATCAAATAAACCAATCATAATTAAGGTGGTAAATGAATGAAAAAAATCTTATTATTTTTAGTAATTACAATTACAATATTTCTATCATCATGTGTTGTAAATGAGGATGAAAGTTACGATGATTTTAAATTATTGCAAGCGAAAAAATATAGTGATGTAGAATCATTTGATAATAAGTACATCATATATTACTATGACAGCACATCTGATCTTAGTAATGAGATTAAAGATGAAATATTGGACTTCTTTTACAATTTTGATTTGTTAGATTTTTATTTAGTGGATGTTAATGAAGCAGATGGTGTAACAAGTTTGACTGAGTTAAAATACACACCATCAGTAGTAATTATGTCTAGTCAGAAACTTAGCGAAGTTTACTCAGGGGTTGAAGAGATAAGAGAATTTATTACTGAATATTCCAATCTAGAGTTAGATTACGATGCATTTGTTAATCAACATATAACAACATATCAGGAAATTCAAAATATAAGCAACGATGTATTCATTCTATATTACTATGACGAATCTTGCTCAACATGTGTTGAGGTAAAAGATACAATATTAGAATGGGCATTCACTAAGAATATTGAGGATATCTATTTTATGAACAAATCAGATGTTGTATCAACAGAAGAATTACCAATGTACTTGAATACATCAGGAAATGATTCACCAGTATTAGTTGTATTGAACTATGGAGAAGCGACAGGTGAATATTATAGTACTGCCGAATCTATATTTGAGTATATTGAACAGATTGGAAACAATGCAATATCAAGTGGTTATGAGGTGCGAGAACTGGATTATTCTGATTTTGAAAGCATCCATTTATATACCTATGATGAAGCTAAAACAGTCACTCTAGATCTTCACATTGAATACTTCTATAGCCCAACATGTAGCCATTGTCAATTGGTTAAAGAAGATTTACTTCTGATGTTTAATGATTTGGATGAAATACCATTTTATTTCTTAGATGCTTCTTCGATTTCATTAGGAACAAGACCAGAGGAATACAATGCAACACCAATCATTTTTATCATTAAAGATGGTGAAATTGTAACACAATTTAGAGGTAGTGTTGAGGTTGGTAATTTTATTGATGATTACAACAATGGATTAATTGATTTCTCTCAATACGAATAACTATACAAAACCACGAGTGTGGTTTTGTTTATATGATATAATAAACTATGGTGATTTTATGAAAAAACAAGTAATTGTAATAGGAGCAGGATTAGCGGGTAGTGAAGCTAGTTATCAACTCGCTAAAAGAGGATTCAAAGTTAAGCTATATGAAATGCGACCAAAAAAACTAACGCCTGCACACAAAACAGGTCTTTTTGCTGAACTTGTTTGTTCAAATAGTTTACGAGCAAATAGTTTAGAGAATGCTGTAGGATTATTAAAAGAAGAAATGAGAATGTTAGATTCATTGATAATTAGGTGTGCAGATGCATCACAAGTACCAGCTGGAGGAGCACTCGCTGTAGATCGTGATATATTTAGTCAACTAGTTACAGATGAAATAAGAAACAATCCAAATATTGAAGTGATTGAAGAAGAGATTTCTTCAATTCCAGAGGGACCAGTAATTATCGCAAGTGGACCTCTGACAAGTGATGCTTTATCAAATACGATAAAAAGTGAATTGATTCATGAAGACTATTTATACTTTTTTGATGCCGCTGCACCAATTATTGAACTAGACTCAATTAATTTGGATATAGCCTATAAAAAAAGCAGATATGATAAGGGAGAAGCCGCATACCTAAATTGTCCTATGACAGAAACTGAATTTAATCACTGGCATAGCGAACTAATTAAAGCCAAAACAGTAGAGATAAAAGACTTTGAATTTAAGGTTTTTGAAGGGTGTATGCCTTTTGAAGAAATCGCTAGAAGGGGCCGTCAAACATTATTGTTTGGTCCAATGAAACCAGTTGGACTTAACAAACCAAATGGAGAGAGACCATATGCTGTTGTACAACTTCGTCAAGACAATAAGGAAGGAACTTTATTTAATATTGTAGGGTTCCAAACACATCTTACTTTTGGTGAACAAAAAAGAATTATAAGAATGATTCCAGGATTGGAAAACGCTAGTATTGTTAGGTATGGTGTTATGCATAGGAACACCTTTATCAACAGCCCAAAATTACTTTCAAGAAATTATCAATTAAGAACCAATAAAAACATCTATTTTGCTGGACAAATTACAGGTGTTGAAGGTTATGTTGAAAGTGCTGGAAGTGGATTACTTGCAGGAATTAGCTTGGCAAGACAATTGAATAATTTAGAAGAAATTGTATTTCCAGAAAATACTATTATTGGTAGTGAGTCCTATTATGTATCACACGCAAGCATTTCAGATTTTCAACCAATGAATGCCAATTATGGGATACTTCAAAAATTAGATTTTAAACATAAAAAGAAAGAACGTAAAATGCACTATAAAGAACGTTCTATTAATATAATGAAAGATATTGTATCAAGATTAGAAGAATAATTAGGAACTATACTAATAAAAATGTACAGTTTTATCTTTTTGATAGTGAAGTGATATTATGGCAAATCTTGAAGCACTTAACCTTTTCAAAGCATACCTAGTAAATGAGAAAAACTACAGTGATAACACAGTTATCTCTTATTTAGACGATCTATTTACACTTAATCATTTTCTAGAAAATGAGCAATTTGGAGACTTGCTCACCGTTTCTAATAGAATAGCTCGATTTTATGTAGCTACTCTTCACGAAAACTATAGTCCGAAATCAATCGCTAGAAAAATTTCTAGTGTTAGAAGCTTTTACAACTTTTTAGTAAAAGAAGGATTGATGAAACAAAATCCTTTTGTAGATATAGAACTGCCAAAGAAAGAAAAAAGATTACCTAAGTTTATCTATCCAGAAGAGATTGAAAACTTATTCTTTTCAATTGATACCTCAAAACCAATTGGGATTAGAGATAAACTAATCTTTGAATTTCTATATGGTACTGGAGTAAGAGTATCAGAACTTACCAATATTAAATTAAGTGATATTGATCAGATGCAAAAATTGGTCTTAATTCACGGAAAAGGATCAAAGGATCGTATCGTTCCAATTCATGATTTACTGCTAGAAGAGTTGCGAGAATACTTAATTACAGTAAGACCAGAATTTTTAAGAAGATCGCCGAATAAAGAGAACAAATCAGTTTTTCTAAATTTTAAAGGAACGACTTTGACTCCTCGAGGAGTAAGATTAATCATAAATCGAATCTTATTAAATAGTGGTGAAAATC
>JBFFKS010000187.1:0-3758 GCA_041555275.1 Xianfuyuplasma sp.
CCTTTAGTTAAATGAAGGTCTGTTTTCTAAGCTTAATTGGACTAGTGTGTCACTTTTTGCCATCGTAATAAATAATTGAACTAACTCGGGATCAAACTGGGTTCCCGCATTTTTATTCAACTCATAAATAGCCTGCTCTAAAGATAATCCTTGACGATAGGGTCTATCTGTAGTCATTGCATCAAATGCATCGGCAATACATATTACTCTTCCTAGGATTGGGATATTTTCCCCTTTAATCCCCCTTGGATACCCTTTACCATCATAACGTTCATGATGACTGATAATCGCAGGTATTGTATCTACAAGGTTTGGAATGTGTTTTATTATATTTATCGATTGAATTACATGTCCTTTCATTATTTCGTATTCATCCGGATTTAGAAAACCAGGTTTTGACAGTACCACTTCTGGTATTCCTACTTTTCCAATATCATGAAGTAGTCCTGCATTACGAACAATCTCAATTTCATGGTTGCTGAATTTGGCAGCTTTTGCGAGTGCTTCTGATAAAACACTAACATTATTTGAATGGCCATATGTATAGTGATCTTTCGCATCGATTGTAGCTGCTAATGCATAGATACTTGAGATAAAGGCGTCTTTTATTTTTTTCTGTACTTGTGAATCCACATTGTTTTGTGATACATCTTCACGATACAAGATTGTTTTATTTCGTCCACTTTGTTTTCCAAGTCTCACTGATTGATCTGATCGTGAAATCACTTCTTCAAGTGTACGTCCATTATCAGGAAAACTCGCAACACCTATGGTAACAGTTAAGAATTCTCTTATATCTTTTGATAGTAAAAATTCTTCTTCAACAGCTTCTCTAATTTTTTCACTTTCAAAAAACGCTTCATTTCCTCCCATATTAGGATATAAAACTACAAATTCTTCACCAGCAAATCTTACAAGCATATCTCGTTGTGAAGTATTTTGCTGAATTATTTCAGCAATACGTTTTAACGCTATATCCCCACTTGAATGACCATATAAATCATTGTAAATTCTAAATTGATCAATATCAATCATTGCTAAACTAAATTTAGTATAGTTTCCATTTGAGATATAGTTATTTGCAGTTTCTTGAAAATAACGATGATTATAGAATTTTGTCAATTCATCTGTAATTGATTGTCTTTTGATTAATTCTATTGTTTTTGCATTCTCAATAATCGCTGCGGCATTATTAATTATCGTTTCCAAAAATTCAGTTTCTTCAAAACTATATGGTGTTTCATCAGTTCTTCCAGTGATAACTACCACTCCGATTAAATCGTCTAAATATCTTATCGGAACTAAAATTTCAGCATCTAAACGTGATAACATCTCTTTTTCGCTGTCCCATAATCCTTTAAAGATTACATGATTGTCAATTTGGGTTTTTAGTAATAATTTATTCCCATTCTGAAACCATGTAATTACGGGATGATTAAATTTTATAAACGAACTTTCATGATCGATATTCTGATTGGAAGAATCTCGCAACTTATATTTAGTTGTATTTTTTAAGAAGACATGAACATCTTTTGTTCCAATTGCCTTTATAAGTGATTCAATTATGGTACCAGTAATTTTCGTTAGTTGTAGTGATGAATTAATTAAATCACTGAATTCTCTTAAGACAATTTGTCTATCACTTGTTCCTCGGTAAAAAATGTGACTAGTGAAACGACGTAATAGTAACCTGATTGGCTCCAATAATAGAAAAACCGGAGACATTAATAGCAAAATCAGGTATGTGTTTCTTACTAGAAACTGATTATACAAAATATTATATGAAAGAATGATTAAAAGGGCATACGCTGTATATAAGAATATATTATATACCGATATTGATAACCCTCGCTTTACAATTAGATTTATTTCCAAAAATTTATTACGATATATTGAGAATGTAATTAGGAATGCATTTACCGTGTTTAGAAGAATATCAATTCCGTATTCTCCAATTGTTGAAGATAGGTTCGAGGCTGCCCCTAAAAATACCAAGGTTAAACCAATAATAATTAAACCATGTTTTCTAGATGGAACATCTCCATTCAAAATTTTAGATACCATCATAGCAATCGCAAGTATCGTATAGAATGAGCCTATCACACCAAAGACATATGCACCCCAAGAGGTTTCATAAACAAATCTACCATTAACTAATTCTCCTGAAGGGATTACATAGCCCATCATTGCTAGAATAATCATAACAATACTTAAAAAATATCCTAGCCATATTATAAATTTCCTATCATACTCCCCTGACAAAATATAACTTAATCTAAGTAGTAATACAGGCACACTAATAAACCCTATTTGGAGAACTTTATTCCAAAATAAAGAGCTTGGTGGTACCTCAGTTTTCATTAAAAAGGAACCAAGGGACCAAATAATCATCGCAATAACATATAAACTAAATGCTTTTGACAATCTAGTTTTATTTGATGTTAAAATGATTATCAATATTAATGCGTAAAGTACAAAAGATATTAAGGGTATGATGTTGTATTGTGTTAAAGTAATCATAAAATACACCTCTTCTTAAATATTATAACTTATAAACCTCTCAAAGATGTAAGTTCCTCTTGTGAGGGATTAATTCTAGAGATAGTTGATTTAGTGGCTTGTTTAAAATTATTAAACGCCCCTTTATCTAAAACTGTTAGTTTTAACGGATCATACCCAAGCATAGTGTGTACGTCGTTATAATCACTATCCACTTTCTTCATTTCCATGTTAATTTTGTCTTTGATAGTTTGATCATCATAATCATGCAATTTTTCGATATAGATGTTTATATATGGTTTATCCTCACCATATTCTTTTACTGCCGTCCAATCATCAATTTCTAAGTCACTTAATTTTATAGCATCACCAATGATTTGTTTGGTAATTCTAGTAAACCCAGCTAAATCAATAATATTACTTACTCGATCGATATACTTTACTTGTGGTAATTTTATTTTATCCTCAACATTTTCCATTGAAATACATTTCATAACATCACCAATTCGATATCGAACAAATGCCCCACCACGAAGTTTTGTAATGACAAGCTCATATATCTTACCAGCTTTAATTTCATTTAGCAATACAGTTTTAGGAATATATGAGAGTTCTTTTTCTTCTTTTTTCATTTCTTCTTCAGGAATAAATTCCAAAAAATTTACATCTGGGAAAAATGTTAGCCCGTTTCGACTCCATGTTTCAGTAGCAACCCCAGCACTTTCCGTTCCTCCAAATATTTCTAATGGTGTTATACCAAATAAATGTTCAATCTGTGATTTATAAGTATCTGAATCCGTTCCTCCACAAACAATACCTTTAAACTCAAATAAATCTTTCGGAAGTAATGGTTGCTTTTTAACCTTTTTCTTCCATAACGCTTTGAGTAATTTTATAGCTTGCTTGAAGTTACCAGGCCAAACCAATTTATTTTCTTTATTTGAACCACTTGCAAACGATTCTCCGATTTTAACTAAGACACTTGATACACCATAAAACAAATCTGCTCCATTTTTAATTGCCATTTTAAACCCAACAACGTTACGTTCTTTAAAGCTAAGTTTCTCAGCTTGTTCGGTTTTTGGTAAATAGTTAAAATCAATCTCATGTTTCAAAATATAGGGAGCATATCCTGTAAGATATGGACGGGGTGCCATTCCATAAAGGAACTTATCATAGTTTCTTAAATTAAAATGTCCTCTACCTTTACTGGTTGATAAGATTAAACTTGATAGAAACATTTTCGTATTCTCTTCTAC
>JBFFKS010000188.1:0-3733 GCA_041555275.1 Xianfuyuplasma sp.
AAAAATTATAAGGAGAAAAAAACCCAATTAAATGTTTCTAAAAAAACAGTTATATTTGTATTAATATTGCTGTCTTTAGTTGTAAGTTCTAGTACTCTTGCATATTGGTCTTCACAAGTACAAGGTACTTCGGATTCAAATACATTTACTTTTCAAGCAGGATCAATTAATTTTGTAGATTATGATTTTGTAATAACAGGTGAAAATATAGAAGGGCAATTTATTATTAATAATGACCTTCTAGTAATAAATAATACACCAACGGGTGGAGAAATCTATTCTACATTTGGTGTGCTTTGGGAAGATGGTGAAAGAGTAAATGAGGATGGAACAGTCACCAAAGCGAAAATTGAATTATCCTATAAAATTTACGGTGCAATTGATGGCGTTGAGTATTCCACAAATAATTACAATAGAATCGCAAGTTTACTTGGAATTGAATTCGATAGTAACAATCCAGAATTTATTGAACTAAATTCAACTACAGAATCATTTGGAATGACAATATCAATTAATCAAAATCAAAAAAAATCAGACTATCGATTCTTCACCAAATCAGATTTAATAATAATTGTAACGTATAGAATAATATATGAAACGACAGAATCAATTACTTAAATTTAAAAAAATAGAGAACTTCATTGTTTTCTTTTTTTTATATTCGTGTGATAGTACTGTGCTGCTTGTTTAAATAGAAACCTTTTGTTATAATGTTTATGTATTAATCGTGTAGATAAAAGGAGGCAATTTAATGAATCGAATACTGCTAGTGGAAGACAACAAAATTGTAAGTAAAACTATTGAAAGAAAATTCCAAGCAAATGGTTTTATTGTCGACTGTTGCTTTAACGCTGAAGATGCCTTATTAAAAATAAATGATCATATATATAGTGCCGTTATCTTGGATTTGAATTTACCAAAAATGAGTGGATATGCTTTCTTACAAATATTGCGAAAAAAATCTGATGTACCAGTAATCGTTAACACCGCTCATGCGAATGTTAAATCTCGAGTAAAACTAATAAATGTTGGGGCAAGTGATTTTATAGAGAAATCTTTTGAACCAGATGAAATCGTTGAAAGCATCAAAGTTATCATCGAAGAGAGAGAAAAAGAAAAATTACTTAATAAAACACTGAAGTATAAAGATATTGAAATTGATTTTATGACAAGAACTGTAAAACGCAAAGGGGAGATTGTCGATTTAACTTCAAAAGAACTAGACATTTTAAAAACATTAATTGAAAATCCGGAACGTGCCTTCTCAAGAAAACAATTATATTTAGTTGTATGGGGTGACAAATACGATGAATCAGTAGACAACACTATAAATGTTCATGTGAAGAGATTGCGTAACAAGATTGAAGTGGATCCTAAGAAACCTGATATCATCGCAACAGTTTATGCATTTGGGTATCGTTTAGGGAATGAAGTCGTAGAATTATTAAAACAACAACAATAATAGAAATCAAAGATGAATAGTGGTCTATTCGTCTTTTTTATTTATATATATAGAAAGACCAAAGATGGCTCTTTTTGTCAAATATTAAATAAATATTAACTAACTTTGCATCTCGTTGACGACGCTAAATATAGATGATAATATACGATTGTAAAAGGGAAGCAAACATTCCCAGTTATAAAAATATGAAAAAGAAATCTAAGGAGAAAAAAATGAATAATACAAGAAAAAAAATAATCGCATTATTAATAATGTTAGCAGTGGTTGTAACTAGTGGAACATTCGCATATTGGGCAAACTACGTTGAAGGAACAAGTAATGAAGCAACAGGAACTTTAGAAGTAGGTTCAGGAGATGCAGTAACAACTAGATTTGATTTAAGTAACGATTTAAACTCAGGTGGATTATTAGTACCTGTAGGTCAAGCAGTAAACTCAATCACAGGTGCTGTTGAAGCAATAGACTTATCATTTGATGTAAAATGGGTTGAAGATGAAGCTACAACTCAAATGTTAGGTGTAGCATCTGTAGGACAAATTACAATTGGACATGAAATAGTAATAACACTTAACGAAGAAGTATTAGACGCAACAACTTATGCAAGAATTTATGATTTGATTAATGTTACTTACAATAGTGGAAATGCAACTGAATTAACACTAGACGCAGCAGCTTCAACTTTCGCATTCCAAATTACAATGGATGAACCTGCAGATCAAGAAGATTATAATCTTATCGCAAATGCAGGAATTAGTGTAACATTCACATACACAATCAATACAGAAGACATAGTAAGTACTGACGTAGAATAACATCCTTGTATTAATCTAAAAAAATTGGTCGAGATAGATACAGGATTAGAATAGAGAAGGCTAGGAAAAACCTAGTCTTTTCTTTTCAATTATTGGATAAATATAGACCAAATATTAAATAAATATTAACTTGATATTGGTATGATTGACGACCAATATATTGGATGATAGAATGTACACATGAAGATAAAAATAAAGGAGATTCAACCTATGAAAAATATAATTGAAAACATTAAAATAACAATATCTATGGCAATTATAGGGGCACTATTACTATATATTGGAACAACAATCTTTATGCCTGAGTTAACCATTAAGATATTTCAGTTTAAACCATATATAGTTGCAACCGAATCTATGGAACCTTATTACAAAGTAAACGATATGGTTGTAGCAACTAGTTTCAATATTGATGAAGCTGAAGTTGGCGATATCATAACATTTAAAGCAGATATTGATTATAATGGAACCGATGAAATCGTTACACATTATATTTATTCAATTGATACATCAGGTGAAGAAGCTATTATTAGAACCAATAGACATTTTGATGATAATGAATCAGTAACTCCCGATACATGGTTAATACCAGAAAGTGATGTGATTGGTTTCGTATCTTTCCACATTCCATACGCTGGATTAGCAATTGGATTCATTAAATCACCATTTGGTATCGGCGTCATCTTATTGAACATCGCTATCTTTGCAGGAGTGAAGTATATTGCTAAAAAAAATGATCAAACTGTAGAACAAAAACAACCTAATTTAGATTTTGAAAATGGTAATAATTTCGAAGCTGATAAGGGTAATCTAACAAAATCACATTAAAAATCCTCTCTATTCTAAAAAAGAACGTGACGTATACGTTCTTTTTTTCTTTCAATAAATAGAAAAATGACTAAAATAGTCTGAGTTACAACAATAAACATGGTATAATAAATTATGTATTCCCTTTACTGGAGGTCAATAATGAAAAAAATACTCTCGCTAAAAGAAATGATTCTATATGGGTTTATCTTTATTACTGTATTAACAGGAATAATTTTTTTGGCAACTCTAAAAGAAGAAGTTAAAGATGTTGAATACCATAATAATTACGGTACTATATATAATGATCCAACCAATATAAAAGTTGGTATTCTATCCAATCAAAGCGATGTAGAACTAACTGAAACGTGGGGAGATTTGGTTTCTTTTCTTGAATTGAATGTTCCAGAACATACTTTTGAATTAGTCCCATTACAGTATGATGAAGTAACACAATTGGTCGAATCAAAAGATGTAGATTTTGTACTAGTAAATCCAGCAGTATATGTCAACCTAGAAATTAAATATGGTGTTAGTAGCATTGCTACTTTAGTCAATTTTACAAATGGTGTTAAAACTACCTCATATGGTAGTGTTATTTTTTCAAAGAGTAGTAGTGATATAAATACATATAAAGACCTAGATAAGAAAA
>JBFFKS010000189.1:0-3729 GCA_041555275.1 Xianfuyuplasma sp.
ACATCCTTATATTATAAAGGGGAATCTTGATGTTGAGTCAGGACACCAAGACCCCCTCGGAGGTTATATCTTATAATGCTTATAATCATAGAACACAAAGTTTTTTTACTCATTATTGATTTGGAGTTGGGGCTTTATACCACCCGCACTATTAGGCTACTAGTCCATCTATGATTTTCTTTTTTTAAATTACTTGTAAATATTCTGTTGGTACTTGGATTCTCTTTTTACCAGTTGTTATACAAGCGTACTCGATTCCGTTAATCATTTTCATTTCGGTCACCTTTCCAACTTTACCATATAACTTGTAGTTAATTTTTCCCTTTTGAGGACTTCCAAGTATCATAACCCAGTCACCTTTCTTCATTTAGAAAGGATTGTCATTCTCAAATTTGTCTAATATCGGTTGATATTTTGCATGTAATCTTTTTTGTAAATTTGTTTTTGCAGCTTCATCCAATCCAACACTTTGAAGATCCCATTCGGTTTTCCTTGCTTTTTTAACTTCATCTGCTGATTTGTAATCATGGGAAGCCGAGCTTCCATTTTTGTTAAAAGACTGTTCCAAAGTTACTTTGTCAGCTCGAATCTCAGTTACATAATGCTTTTGACCTTCTTTTTCATAAGTACGGGTCGTTAGGCTTCCATTAACTCCTATTAAATCGCCTTTTTTAACATATGAACCCATAAACTCTGCTGTTTGTTTAAACGCTGCACAGTTGAAGAAATCCGCTTCATATTCACCGCTATCCTTATCTTTATAAGGTCTGTTGACTGCGATACCGAAATTCACAACTGCTGTGTCACCATTAATCATTTTCACTTCTGGATCCTTTGTCATTCTTCCTACTACATTCACACTATTTAACATGTTGCACTCTCTCTTTCTATAAATATATTATATAATTCTACTAAATCCCATTGACATCTTTTCTTACAAATTTCTTTTCTTTCAATCATTTCTTTGGTTGTCATATTGCACTCTCCTTTTTTTTAGATTGATCGGCTTATCATTCGCTGGATGCTTTTATTAACGCAACACTTACGGTACTAGATAAGCCTTTGCTCAACCTTCATACTCATATTATAATATAGTGCATTGTCATTGTCAACACTCTTTTGAAAGTATTTTAATGTATAAAAATAATAAAAAATAATATTTATTGACATACGCGCGTGCGTATATTATAATAAAGTTGTATAGATATGATCACGTATGCTTCTATTAATAGTTTGTGATGCTTTCACAAGAAGGTGCAACGTATGATGAATACGCTTCTTATGTTAGTCCGCACTTGCACTGTGGTAGCAGACAGTAGGATGTCATCAAATTTACTTATCTATATAAATAAAATTTGGGAGATGAAAGAAATGAATGAAGAAGTAAAAGAAGAAGTTATTGAAAAAACTGATGAAATGGCTGCGATTGAAAAGTTGATGGCCGAAAAAGAAAACATGGTTTCTAAAGAAGAATTTGAGAAACTAAAAGCAGAAAAGAATAAATTATTAAATGAGTATATTAACAAGCGTGCTGTACCAGAAAAGAAGAAAGAAACTTTACGACCTGCAGCAGAAATTGTGAAAGAGCTTAGACAAATTAAAGATGGTGACATGACGAATCGTGATTTTATTCAAAAATCATTAGAATATCGTAAATCATATATGGCGCAATTCGGTACAGACCCATGGACGGACTTTACAAATAAAGGTTCAGACCATGCTAACAGCCAAACTAAAAAAGTTGCCGACGTGTTCCAAAAATTATTAGATGAAAACCCAGCCCCAGTTGATTTTAGAATCAAAATGGCTAGTATTATGAAAGATGATCCAAATGTAATGGCTGTATTATCTGAACGTAAGAAACAAAATAAAAAGAAAAAATAAGGAGATGAATTAAATGGCTGCATTTACAGGACAACTGAATACCAATGAAGTATTTAGTACAATATTCAATCAAATTATATCGTATCAAATCTTTCCTACTGGTGTAGAGGGACTTGATGGAGTGTATTCTGCTCGTAAAGTTGATGGAACATTGTACGGTGATACAAAAGTATATAGATCTGCTGATGTATTACAATCGTATGGATGGACACATAGTGATAGTACCTATAGCTTACTAACACAAAAACGCCCACCAAATCCAAAAGTTGATGAAATTGTTATTGATACATTCAGACAAATTCCATTGACAGTGGATGACTATTTATCAAAACGTGCTTATCAAGATGAAGGTACATTCGCATCAATGAATGGTGTTTTCCTTGATTGGTTACAAGGAACCAAAGATGTATATGAACATACTACTTACACAGTAAATTTATTAACATCAGCAAAAGCAAATGCAACAGCACTTGCTACAATTGATTTAAAAGCTACAACATTAGGTGGAACTCCATCTGGTCGCGATTTAGTATTGTGGAGATCACAAGAATTATATCGTGTAGTAGAAGACCAATTGAAAGAATTAAAA
Source organism: Xianfuyuplasma sp. (assembly GCA_041555275.1). GTDB lineage: Bacteria > Bacillota_I > Bacilli_A > Izemoplasmatales > Izemoplasmataceae > Xianfuyuplasma. The sequence continues at coordinate 2,474 of JBFFKS010000189.1, forward strand.
GAACCATCAAGAGAATACAATGATTTAGCATTCTTGCGTTCTTACAAACCGAGTGATTTTAAAATCTATATTCCATTAGGTGTTTTATCAAGTGTTCGTAAACACGATATTCCGTTCCTATATAATAAAGATGATAAAAACGCATTAGAATTTGAAGAAGTACACTGGAAATATTTCGGTGCGATTGATGCTGCTGGTGGAACAACTGCTGCTGATAATGAAACAACTGGATTGAAACGTGCTTTAGTAGAAAAAGAATACGGTGGAACCAATTATTTCCCTGGAGATATTATTCCAAACTCAACAGTATTTGCTGCAAATGAAGCATATACTTCAACGTATGGTGTAACTAGACCTGGTATTGATGACGACATCACAATGCTTATAGTGCACAAACAAGATTACCCAATCATGTCTGCATTTAGTGTTGGAACTTCATTCTTTAACGCTAAGACATTAGCAACAAATCATTATTTAACATTTGGACACAATGATGTTTATGACGCTCACCTCCGTGAACGTGCATTATTATCAATTGCTACAGACGTAGCTTAAATAAATTAAGGATGGAAGCAGGTCATCTGCTTCCCCTTTTTCAAAAGGAAGTGACATATTATGCAACTATATTTCGTTAAAGCAACATATACAAATAATGTTTATAAGCTAGGTGACTTCTTTTTGAATGGGGCTTATAAATTAGATCCGAACAAATTACTTAATATTAACTCAATGCCGAATGATGATCAAACATCATTTGTAACAAGTAAATTGACTTTACCAGATACAACTGATACAAGAGAAAACACACATGTCATTGTACCTGCTTATAATAAGATATACCGCATTGTTGATACAATCTATGTCAATGCTCAACAATATCAATTCAACTTGGTAGAGGACCCATTGATTGGGAATTACCTTGCATTAGAAGATACTGAAATCTTAATGAGAAGAACAAATGATGTTTCTTTATTTAGAGGGCAAAATGATGTAGCAGATTTATCTTTGAAAGAAACGATTGAAACAAAAGTAATAAACAGCCAATGGAAGACTGGTAAATGGGCTTTGTTGTTTTATCAATTTGATCCTGCTGCTGGACCTACAACAAGTGTAGGACTTAACTTTCAAAGCTCTGGTGTTATACAAGATTATCAAGCAGCATCCATTGCTTTGTTAAGAGTGCAATTTCCAGAAGTAACGACAGACTACCCAGAATTGTTTGAATACTATCAAAAAATAGCATTTGCAACTGGTAC
>JBFFKS010000190.1:0-3724 GCA_041555275.1 Xianfuyuplasma sp.
TTGAAGAAACAATGAGAGCCATTTCAGTATTAAAACAACTAGAACGTGGAGGAGACCACGTAACGAATATAGTAGAAAGTATTGTGTATTTAATAAACAGAAAATGAGTAGAATTGAACTAAAAAGAGTTATTTTTGGTATAATAATGTAAAGGGTGTGTTGAAATGAACAATAAACAAGAAATAATATCTATAATAATCGTCTATTTCTTAACAATCACATATATTGTTTTAGTTAATAATACAATCGCTACAGTTGTACTTGTATTATTTCTTTTGGCTTTTCAGCTATTTATATTAACTAAAATAAAACAAAAATATTCTAAAGATAAAGAAACAAGCATTAGCTTTTTTAAATCTAAGTTGGAAAAAACAAAAAAAGAACGCGAAGAAGCATATCGAAGATTTATTTCTCTTTCAACGACTCTTGGAAGTGGATTTCTTTTAATTGACGAGGAAGGAATCATAAGATTAGCAAATAAGGATATTATTGATTTTTTCAATCGAGATCTAAATGATATGGACTATCAAAAAATTGCTGATATAAAACCACTTTATAAGTTTATAAATCAAGCATATTTAAAAGAGGAACGTGTTAGAGAACAAATAGTATATAATGATAAGTATTATGATTTAATAAGCAATCCAATATTTGAAAAAAACCTCTTCAAAGGATCTGTTGTAGTAATACATGATATAACATTGATTAAAAATGCAGAAAAATTCCAAAAACGTTTTACTGCAGATGTTTCTCATGAACTACGAACACCACTTTCCGCAATTAAAGGATTAAGTGAAATTCTTTCTAGAGATGAAAAAATTGATTCAAAAGAACAAAAAGAATTTATTGAATTAATCCATACCGAGTCCCAAAGAATGGAAATTATTTTAAGTGATTTAATCAGCATTTCTAAACTTGATCGACTAGATTATGAACTTGATGCACACGAGGTAGACATAAAACAAATTATCAATGAATCAATTGCTATTTTAAAGAACCAATTTAACCAAAAAAATATAACGTCTAGTATTGATATTGAAAATCAAATCTTATTCCTTGAAAGAGGGAAAATGATTCAAGTATTTTTAAATATTATTAAAAACGCAATCAACTATACGGATCAAGGTTATGTAAATATCAAAGGCTATGTCAAAGACAATAATTACATTGTAGAGATCAGTGATTCTGGAATAGGGATTAAAGAAGATAATTACGAGAACATCTTCAAAAGATTTTATAGAGTGGATAAAGATCGCTCTAGAGACACAGGTGGAAGTGGGTTAGGACTTAGCATATCAAAAAATGTTATCAAGAAACATGGTGGCGAAATATCTGTTAAGTCAACTTTTGGAAAAGGCACAACTTTTATTATAAAATTACCCATAAAAAAATAATAGGACGCCCTATTATTTTTTTCTTGCATAAACCGAAACCATAATATATAATAATTAAGCATTAAATATTTAATCAAATCTACTTATATGCTATAATAATCATGGTTTGGTGATAATATGAAGAAATTAAATATTTCCTTTAAGATAAAGTCTGATGATATATTTGCGGACTTTGAAACTAAAGGTGAGTTAAAAAACAATCGAATTAAGTTCATGGACCCTGACAAAAATACAAACTACATCATCTTTAAGAGTGATATCATTGAATATTACAAAAAAGGTGAGGCAGATATGAAATTTATTTTTGACTTACACGACCTAACAAAGGGAACCTATATTGTTATGGGGAATAAACTTTTATTCGATATTCACACAAAAAAAATTGAGAAAAGCAATGGATTACTTGAAATCAAATATGATTTGTTCCAACAAGGTGAGTTTGTAAACAATACTACCTTGAGGATTAAGTATGAAGTTATAGAGGAGGAATAAGTATGCAACACGAATTATCGTTAATTGATGCTGCAGTCGTCTTATTAAGATCGGTAAAAAAACCAATGGATATTTATCAACTATTTGATAAAATAACAGAAGCGAGTAATTTCACTGAAGACAAAAAGAACGATTTAATCGCTAAATTTTACTCTGACTTAATCACATCAGGTAAATTTGTGTATACCGGAGAAAATGAATGGGATTTAAAAGATAATCAAAAAATTGAACTCTGGGAAAAAGACGGTTCTTTCTATAAGGAATACAACGAAGTTGAAATGTCAGATGAATATAAAGAGATGGCAAAAGCTGCAAAAGTGGTTAAAACACCTAAAGTTAAAAAAACCATTAAGGCTGTTGTCGATGTAGTAGAAGAAGTTGTCGAGGAAGTTATTGTTGAAGAACCAGTAGTGGTTAAAGAGGAAGTTCAGGTAAAACCAAAAGAAACAGTAGTAGAACCTGCAGTTACTCCAGCAGTGACACCAGATGAAGTGTATGATGCATTTGAAGAAGAAGTCTTTGAAGAATACGATGAATTTGATGAAGAAAAGTACAACGAATATATGGATACTTACGAAGATCAGTACGACGATTAAATTTTAGAATTATATTGCAATAAAAATTTTGATTTGATATAATTTTAAAGGGCACACTAATAAAATAGTTCTCCTCTATTGGAGAGCTATTTTTTTTATATATGATAGGAGTGAAATAATGAAGCAAACAAAGTTTATTTTCGTTACAGGGGGAGTAGTTTCAAGCCTAGGTAAAGGGATTACAGCATCTTCATTGGGTAGATTGCTTAAGAACCGTGGGTTAAAAGTTTTTATGCAAAAATTTGATCCATATATTAATGTAGATCCAGGAACAATGTCACCATATCAACATGGTGAAGTTTTCGTCACCAATGATGGTGCAGAAACTGATTTAGATCTTGGACACTACGAACGTTTTATCGATGAAAACTTGAGCCAAGCATCAAATATTACATCAGGAAGAGTATATGCAAGTGTAATCGAAAAAGAACGACGTGGAGACTATTTAGGAGCGACAATACAAGTTATTCCTCATATTACTAACGAAATTAAAGCAAAACTTCATCAAGCTGCTACAGAAAGTGATGCCGACGTAATCATAACTGAAATTGGTGGAACAGTAGGTGATATCGAATCACTTCCTTTCTTAGAAGCAATTAGACAAGCAAGAAGAGACTATGGATATAAAAACACAATATTTATCCACAATACACTAGTTCCATATTTAGCTGCAGCAAAAGAACTAAAAACAAAACCAACACAACATAGTGTGAAAGAACTACGTGGATTAGGAATTGCACCTGATATTATTGTATTAAGAACGGCTCATGAAATCACAAATGCAATGCGTGAGAAAATTGCATTATTCTGTGATGTAAAAAAAGAAGCAGTAATTGAAGCTCGTGATAGTGAGATATTATATGAAGTTGCATTAAATCTTAAAAAGCAAAATCTTGATGACATCGTGGTGAGACATTTCCGAATGGAAACCGATGAAAGCGATATGACAGAATGGATTAATCTAGTAAATACAATTAGGAATCTTAAAGAAGAAATAACGATTGCTTTAGTAGGGAAATATGTTTCTCTTCAAGACGCATATTTAAGTGTTAGCGAAGCACTTAAACATGGTGGATACTTCCATAATGTTAAGGTAAATATAAAATGGATTAATGCTGGAGAGTTATTAGATGGAGACGTTTCAAAATATCTAAAAAATGTAAATGGTATTGTTGTTCCAGGTGGATTTGGAAAACGCGCTATTGAAGGAAAAATCAAAGCAATCAAATATGCACGTGAAAA
>JBFFKS010000191.1:0-3721 GCA_041555275.1 Xianfuyuplasma sp.
ATGGTCAGAACTTCCATTACCTAGTATTGGAATATATATGTTTAAAAATACTGATACAGTATCATTTATGCCACAAGTACCTATGGGTGAAAGTATATTATCTAATTTATTGTCATACTTAATGACATATGATTATTATTATAGTGCTATTAATACAGACCTATACTTAGGTAGAGGTAGAGTATTATTACCTAAAGGTATTCAAAATGCTAGTCATAATGATGGCTCTGGTAGTTATTTTGATGGATTAGATAGTGGAGTTTATAATATGGTTGAATACCAAAACCCACAAGACCAAAAACCACAAATAATTCAATTTGATATTAGAGGTGGAGACTGGGCTACGGTAGGTAAACTTATATTAAGATTTGTTGCTATGAATTTAGGTGTTAGTGAAAGAACATTAGCAAACTTCTTAAATGAAGGAACTGAAAAAGCAACCGCAAGAGAAATTAGTGTTGATGATGCTACTGCAACATTTGTTGAAAATAAAAGAAGTTTATATCGTAAACCAATGAATAAAATGTTATCAGATGTATTAGATTTTTATGAATTTCCAGATGAAATTAATGTAAGATTTAGTAGAGTTGGATTAAACAATATGAATGAAGTTACACAACAAATGACAACATTAATTCAAAATGGATTGATTGACACTCGTTCAGCATTACAATATATTTATGTTGATAAAAACGAGGCTCAAATAGATGAAATGATGAAACAAATTAAAGTTGAAAAAGAAGAAGCACAAAAACAAGAAATGAAAGTTAAAGAAAAAGGAACGTCAGATGAAGATTACGAACAAGAAAACAATACCGATATTAACCACACCGAAAAAGTGGAATAATATAAATAAATTTATATGTTGATGAAATGCCTATGTATTGAATACAACGCACAGCGAAGTAATGCTTATAAGGAAACAACTATAAATTAAAAAAAAACATACTTTGCAAAGGAGAGTAATTATATGGAAAAGAAAGTAAAAAAACTAACTAAACAACTATTGGGATTATCCGATGAAGAAAAAAGTGAGATATTAGATTTCTTATCGAGCGATGAAGAGGAAGTTGTTGAGGAAGTAAAAGAAGAAGTTAAGGAAGAAGTAAAAAAAGAAGTTGTTAAACAAGAGGCAGAAAAACCACTTGGTTTAACTAAAACAGATTTAGAAGGTATCTTATCGGAAGTGTTGTCTAAATATGTAACCAAAGAAGAAGTTAAAGAAGTCGAAGAAAAAGTAGACAAGGTTACTAAAAAGGCTAAACCATTTGGTGTTGATACAAAGGCTGAAAAGGTTGAAACTCCGAAAGAAATTAATCTTAACGAAATATTATCCAAATTAAATAATACATTCGTATAAGAAATATAAGAAAATAAAGGAAGTGTAATATATGGCTACAAGTTCATTCGCAGGTTATTCTGCTCCTAGTGTTAACTCCCAAGCGTTAGCACGACAATTATCACCAACCGTATTAGTAAATGTAGTACAATCATTATTCCATACACCGGGTAAAGGTGTATCACAAAATGTAGTAGTAGATACAAATGCAATTGAAGTTAGAGTTATTCGTGAGAAACCTCTTACTCAAAAAGCAAGAACAATCGGAGAAACTACTGATGGAAACTTTTTCAGTTCACAAACTGCTGAACAACCTACATCAGATGAATATGGATTAAGAGTTAATTTAGTTTATGATACTCCTATTGATATTCCTACAAATATGCAAGATATGATACCTATTGACTTAGCAAACGCAACTATGCGTAACTATGTTCAAGCGGTAGCAAAAAATATTAATGCATCAACAATTGCAACTCAATTAGGTATTAACTTAAATGCGTTAGCGGTTCAAGAAATTGCAGCAACTGGTACTGGTAGTTCAGTACAATTAACAATCGGTACAGATGACATCTTAGATAAATTCCAAGATGCACAAGCGTTCCTAGATGATGGAGATAGCACTAATGGCGTTGATACTTATCCAATGGGTTCTCGTATTGGTTTATGGCGTACAGATGCTAAAAGAGCATTTTATAAAGATGCAACTGGTGTATTTAGTGTAACAAACTGGAAAGCACAAGATATGTTACGTATTGGTGCAGTAGACCCAGAAAGTTATCCTAACACAGAGAAAAATGGTTTCTTTGGTGAAATCGACCAATGTTATAACTATTTTGTAGCAAGTGCAGTATGGTCATTAGCAGAAGATTATATGAGACAAAGTGCAGCACCTGTGGCAGCAGGTTTCTTAGATACAGTTGAAGGATACATTTGTGCCTCAATGGGTACATTAAGAGGTATCGCAATCAACTCTACTATGAAAATTGTAGATAGTCAAGCAGGTCAAGGTATCCGTTTACAACCTAAACAAAGATGGGGTGTAGAATTAATTTATGCTCATTCAGTAGTACCTCTACATGCAGCAACTAGAATTGTATATGCTCGTAAGGCTACCGTTGGTGGTGCTGGAGCAGTTGCATTACCAATTAGTATCGTAGCACCTGCTTCAAATACTTAAAATATAATTACTCTTTAGTAGTTGTAAGTGTGCATCAGTGGCCAAACCCTCCTACGGTTCACTGGTGCATGCCATAGAGTTACTAAAATAATATTATATAAAATAAAGGAGTGAATATTATGGCATTAATAACAAATACAGACTCAACAATTCTACCATATAATACTGATTATATGGTATATGATTTAGATAGACAAATGTATATTCTAACAAATGAAGGTGTTAGATTACTGTGTGGGTTTGATTTAATAGAAGCAACAGGTAATGAAACTCGTGCTGAATTAGCAAGATATGAAGTATCACAAGATGTATATAATTTTATATCTATGTATTCACTTAACAAAACATATAACTATAAAGTATGGTTAATTGCTAAAGATGAAAGTTTAAGACCATTATTCCAAAGAGTATTAGCAGACCAAATGAGATATTATAAAGCATCTGGTGCAGGTTCATTAAAAGAACAACATGGTGTTAATATTGAAAAAGGAAAAGCATTAGATATAAGTGCTATTAGAGGTAAAGTTTTAATATCAGCATCTAGTGAAATTATATTAATGAGAAGCGGATTATTATATACAGGTCATATGTATTATACTGATTATAGCGATGATGGTACTTGGTAATGTTTGATATTGTAGAACCATATAGTGGCCATTTTTTAGATGCAGAATGGTTAGAGTATGATGAAGTTAATAAAACATTTAAAAGACCTGTACACATCAAAATAAAGCCTAAGAGCGATAGTTCAAAGGGAGTTAGTTTAGGAACAAAAGAATTAATATCAGTTAGAGAAAATGGTAGATGGATAGAAAAGAGTGTATTTAAAATTCATGTAGTAGATAAACATAAATATAAAGGTAGAGATAAAGTAAGAATATTATATGAAGATAAAACATATGTAGTAGCAAAAATAGGTGAAAATATAGACCATCCTAATACAATAAAATATATGATGTTTCCAAATCTTAAAACAGAATTTCCTAGTATATTATATCTAGGTGATAGTTAATGTTAACGGTTGGATTTAAAAGAAATATATTAAGAAAAGCACAAAGATATGCACCAGAAGATACTGGTAATTTAAGACATAATGCTATAAAAGGTAGACATTGGATTAATCCAAATAAATTTACAATACATTATTCTGGACAAGATGCTAATTATATAGAATACTTAGAAGAAAAAGAATTTGCAGGTGG
>JBFFKS010000192.1:0-3638 GCA_041555275.1 Xianfuyuplasma sp.
TGGAAAAAAGAAATGAGTTAAAACTAAATGATAATTTTAGTGATTACTCGTCTTTTGTTGGTTTTAAATCGATGATTATGTTTATGGTACCTTATCCTAGTAAAGAAGCAAAATACAAAGGAAAAGGGTATGGTATTTTATCGAGATATAGTTATCACTTGGATTACCATATTGTATTAAGAGGAATTATCGCATCACTTGAGAACAAAATGAAAGAATTAGGGATTAACGCCAAAGGATATGTTGATATTTCACCAATTGATGAAAGATTTGCTGCTTATTTAAGTGGATTAGGATACTTCGGGAAAAATAGTTTTATATTAAATGAAGAATATGGGACTTATTATTATATTGGTGGCATATTAATAGATGTTGATTTAAAAGAATCAAAGATCGTTGAAGATGATTGTGGTTCATGTACTTTATGTATTGATGCTTGTCCTGCAGGAGCTCTAGAAAATAATTTAAATCAAGATTTATGTATTAGTTCTATATCACAAGAGAAAAAAAGTTTCGATGTTGAGGAATTAAAACATTTTAAAACTATGATATACGGTTGTGATATTTGTCAAAAAGTATGTCCAAAAAATGTTGGAATCGATATTCATAGTTATCCTGAATTTGAACCAAATGGACTTGAAAATATCCATTTACTAGACTTGTTAAAAATGAGTAATAAAGAATACTTTGAAAGATATAAGAATAATGCATCAAGTTGGAAAGGACCATTGATTATTAAAAGGAATGCCTTAGCGTTACTTTATAATCAAAGAAACATCGAAAGTATTGATGAAATAAGGAAAAGTATGGTTAAATATAGGGATGTTGTATGGTATAATAAGACGGCTGAGTTAGTCATTAAATTGTTAGAAAGTGAGTGATGTTATGAATCATATTGTATTGTATCATCCTGAGATACCTCAAAATACAGGTAATATAATGAGAACGTGTGCAGCAACTGATATGATGTTACACTTAATTGAACCGCTCGGGTTTAGTTTAGATACAAAAAATGTTAGACGAAGTGCTGCGAATTATTTAGAGCACGTCACTTATAAAGTATATAAAGATTGGGATCATTTTTTGAAAGAAAATAATGGATATTTTTATTTTTTAACAAGATATGGACAAACAACTCCAGATAAAATGGATTATACAAAAACGGACAAAGACATTTATTTAATCTTCGGTAGTGAATCAAGTGGTATCCCAAAAGAGTTACTAAAAGAACATCTCGAAACTTGTCTAAGATTACCTATGACAGATAAAGTTAGAAGCTTGAATTTGAGTAATACTGTGGCGATTCTAGCATATGAAGTATTGAGACAACAAGGGTACAATGAATTGATAGATCATGAACCAGAATCGTTAAAAGGAAAAGATTTTTTAACTAAATAGGGAGTGTTGTTATGAAACCTATCGTAAATACAGATATTCAAATTCAAAGTTATAAACATGATGAATCTTTACATCGCATCTGGGAGAAAGCAACTGTTGTCGAAGTAAATGATGATTATATAATAGTTGTCAATAAAAGAACAAAGGTTATAGAAGCAAATGGCCGTTTTTGGCATACAAGAGAACCATCTGTATCTTGGTTTTATAGTGAAAATTGGTTTAATGTAATTGGTATTATTAAGAAAGATGGAGTTCATTACTATTGCAATATTGCATCACCATATGTTTATGATGAAGAAGCTTTGAAATATATTGATTACGATTTAGACATAAAGGTAATTGAAGATATGTCATTTAATGTACTAGACCGTAATGAATATAATAAACATAAAGTGAATATGGATTATCCACAGCGATTAAAGAGTATATTGGAAGTTGAATTAAATAAACTAAAGCAATTAATCATTAATAAAGAAGGTCCTTTTGATGAAAAAGTTGTTTTAGCTTATTATGATAAATATATAAAGGGGTGCAAAGATGAGTAAAGAGAGATTTTTAAGAATTTATGCAATGTTAAGTGTTTTAGTTGGGTTATACTTTTTGGTAATTGCTTTTTTATATTCAAATGCTTTTCCACACGAAATGTATGGTACAGTTGAAAAAACATTATTTGAAGTAACATTGCTTTATAATGTTAATCAGGATACGGTGATTTTTAATACACCATTAATTGTGTTTTTTGTTTTTACAATTTTGAATAGTGTTGTGTTTATTGCAATGTCAAGGTATGAAAAATTAGAAAATAATCCACTGGAAGATTTGCCAACTGTAAATACTTTTCTAACTCTAATACTAGTTTTAGGTCAAGTTTTAATCTATATATTTATTCCAGATCAAATCAATGGATTAATCAAGTCAAATATTCTCTTTTTCAAATTTCCAAGGTTAAGTAATGATATAGTCACAGCGGTAAATATCACTTTCCTCTTATCATTTCTATACATTGGGTATAATGCTTTTGCTTGGATTAAAACAATGCCAGAAGAATTAGAATTAATAACAGAATTTGACGAGGAAGAGTTCATTAAAAATGATGATATATTGAAAGAAATTAAGAAAGATTATAGTGAAATAGAATAAAAAGCGTCAAATGATGCTTTTTTCTTTATCTATTCTCAAAATATCCACAATTATATGATAGAATGTTGATAAGCGAGGTGATTACATTGGGTAAAAAAAGATTTTGGATTCTAATTACGATTGGTGTCCTTCTTATTATCACAATAGTACTAGTAAGTAATATTATGCAGGTCGGAGAAAGTTTAAATAGAATTCATCCATATGTTGAATATGGTTTTTACGGATTAAGTGTCATTTTGGTTTATTTCCTTTTTATAAATCCAGTACGAGTTATTGTATTTTCACCAACATTTAGTGTTGATGCAATGTTAAGTGATGAAAATCACAAACACAAACTATATCGAGATGCGGCCAAAATATTAATTCAAAAGGATACACTAACAGCAGAGGATAAAGAGATGTTGAAATCACATCTTCATAATCACGAGGAATTAAAAAACGGTCTAACAACTGTCTTTAATACCACAATAAAAAAAGAAATCGATAAAAAAATCGTGTATAACTCTAAAAGTGTTTTAGTGACAACAGCTTTATCACAAAATGGTAATTTAGATATGTTAAGTACACTTGCGATAAATCTTAAGATGATTAAGGAAATCGTTGAAATCTCTGGTTTTAGACCATCATACCCTTATCTAGCAAAATTAAGTATTAATGTCCTAATTACAAGTTTGGTTGCTGAAGGGATTGAGGATATTGATATCAGCGAGTACTTACCTAATAAGTTTGGGGATGCATTATCGGATATTCCATTCTTAAAAACGATATCAGGCAGTATAGTTGGTGGGATTGCTAACGGATTACTAACTTGTCGTGTTGGAATTATAACACAAAAATATTTGTACAATGATAATAAATTATTGGACAAAAAGCAGATTAGACGAATGGCTTATAAGGAAGCACTTAAATTAATGCCGTTAATTGTAGGAGAAGGATTATCAGTTTTCCCAAAAGGGGTAGCAACTGTTTTCTCAAAACCATTTAAACGTAAGAGTAAAAAAATGAGTGAAGAAGAATGAAAAAAATCGGTAGATTCTTTGTTATAATCCTTGTCCTTGGTGTGATTGGATATGGGTTCTATATGATCTTTGTAATGCCAA
>JBFFKS010000193.1:0-3632 GCA_041555275.1 Xianfuyuplasma sp.
AGCACCTTCACCTGTCGGATAAAGGTTATTAAAATTTGTACTTTGTAGGGTTTCCTTATCTCTAACTATACGAACAGGTGATGAGGATCTTGATTCTACACCTGTTAATAAGGCATCTTCATTACTAAATCCTTTTAATTTATTTCCCATATGTTTAAATGCTTCTATAAAAGAATCGTTAATGGTGTCAGAATATATTGATCTTAAGTTTGAAAAGGTTACTCCTATACTATAACTTGGTAATACACTCCCTAGTTTTGTAGTTGTTTTATTGTTTATAAAATCACCTACTGTTTGGATTGGTGCGTAGTAATTACTACCTCCAAGAACAAATGCTTTTTTTTCAATTTCTCTTTGGAATTTAATACCGGCAAGGGGATGTGAACTGTTAAAATCAGTTTCATTGACAGTGACAAGTAGTGCACTGTTGGCATTTACTTTGTTACGGCTATATTCACTCATTCCATTCACAGCAAGCATTCCTTCTTCAGATGACGAAGGCACTACTAACCCACCAGGACACATACAAAATGTATATACGCCTTTTCCTAATTTCGTTTGATGTGTTAATTTATATTCTGCTGCTCCTAGTTTTTCATTATTGAAGTTTATTCCAAACTGTGCTTTGTTAATCATGGTTTGTCTATGCTCGATTCTAAAACCTACAGCAAAAGGTTTTTGAACGATATTACAGTCATTATTATATAACATTTCAATTGTGTCTCTAGCACTGTGTCCAGTAGCTAGGATAACATAATCAAAGTATTCTTCTTTCCCATTCACAGTTAGTAGAATACCTGAATCCTTTTGTACTATGTTGCTTACCCTACTATTAAATTTAATGATAGAACCAGAAGATTCAATTTTTTTTCTTATATTTTTCACTACATTCACTAATTTATCTGTTCCAATATGTGGATTATGGACATACAATATTTCTTCAGGCGCACCTGCGTTTACAAACTCATCAAATAAGTATTTTCCTCTATTGTCTTTGCTGCGATTTGTTAGTTTCCCATCTGAGAATGTTCCAGCTCCACCTTCCCCAAATTGAATATTAGAATCTGTATTTAATTTCCCATAAACAGTAAAGTTTTCAATTGTTTTGATTCTATCCTCTACTTTTTCACCTCGTTCAAAAACAGTTACTTTAATTCTTGATTTTCCAAATCGTAAGGCACTAAACATACCTGCAGGACCAAACCCGATAATAGCAATTTTTTTATCATTACGATAATGGACTTTTGATTGATTTTGATTGTGGGTTGTTTCGATATAGGGTTCTACATTTGATATTTTTTTTGATAGTATAACCGATTCATTTTTGATGTGAACTAAAAGACGATAAACAAAATAGATATCTTGTTTTTTTCTAGCATCCAGAGAACGTTTTAAAACTTTGTACTGAATGACATTATCAGTATCTGTTTTTAGTTTATTCGATATAGCTTTTGTAAGGTCTTCAGTGTCGTTATTAATACTGATTTTTAATTGATTAATAATTAACATTTTACACCTCTTTCTTGTATTCTTGGGATTCGAAGAATTATCTCCCCACTATTATATACTAAAGCAGTAACTATATGAAGTAAATTAGGAGGACAAAAAAAGGACAACATTTAAGTTGTCCAAGTCACTATGTATTTTTGATGTTATTTTAGTTTTATTCTTTTAGGTGTTCTATCAACGTAATAGTATCCCCAGTGTTTTTCAGGTTCATCAATTGCTTCAGAACCTTTCCATAATTCATCAAAAGCTTCAAAGAAGAAACAAGTAATTTTATTATCTTTGGTGTATCTATCTAGCTCATTATTGAAGAATAATTGATTTAATTCATTTGCGTGTTCCTTTGGTATTTGACCCCCATTAGAGTTTGTTGGCCAACCTGTTTCTGTAATAATTACTTGTTTGTTTGGATATAATGCTTTGATTTCATTGTATTCTCTAATACTAGTACTTATACCATCTGTTACATTTGCGCCTAACCAAACTGGGTAGATGTGAATACTAATAAAATCTACAGCTTCTGCGACTTCTTTTAATTCACTTCTCCAGTAATAGTTGTTGTCACAATATGTCACTGGGACATCTGTATATTTTTTCAATTCTTTTACAAAGTATAGCACTCTACCAGAAGATACTAGGTTTTCATTCCATTCTGGTACTGCTTCGTTTCCAGCAGACACACCTAATACAATATCTTTATATTCATTTACTAAATCTATTGCTTTGTATAATTGGTTTTGATTATATTCAATATTTCTAGCGATTTCCTCTACTGAGTAATCTCCACCCCAACTACAGTTTGAATTATTTGCTTCACCAAGTAAATCCATACCAACCAACACTTTTAGTTTTATGTCGTTTTTCCTTATGGTCTCTAAAGTCATTTTTGTATGTTCATTTGCATCATACATTCTGATATAATCAAAGTCTTTTTCTAATATTTTCAAATCTTCTAGTAAGTTTTCATAAGTAGGATATATTTGCCTAATTGGTGTTTGGTCTTTCCGATAACCAGAGTAACAAATTGCTTTCCCGTAATTTATATGTTTCATAACGACCACCTTATTTATTGTTTTTATTAAATTTATAGTTTCCTTCTTTGTCCCATAATCCCCAGTAAGCTCCATACTCACCTTCATGGTTTATTTTCCAAACTTCATCAAATGAAGAAAAATAGAATAAATCTACATTGTCATTGTTTGCCCAGTTCATTGTGCTAATAAAGTATCTCATTGCATTATCATAAGAAGGTTCAGCTCCACCATATTTTTCGCCTTTTGTTGGCCAACCAGTTTCACTAATAATTACTTTTTTACCATTCGCATTTTCTTTTACCAACTCATACATTTTTTTCATATATTCTACAGATATATCTAGAGAACAATGTTCCCAAAATGGATAGCAGTTTGCGAATAATACATCACACACTTCTACGATTTCTGGGTAATTGATAAACATATAATATGCATCCACATATCCAACTGGGATACCTGGCAATTCTTGTTTTACTCTTTTTATGTATGCGATTAGTTCTTCTACTTCTAAATCTTTTCTAAGTAATACTTCGTTACCAATAGCTAACATGTCTACGTGACCTTGTTTGGCAATGCGAATTGCATTACTTATTTCAAGTTCATTGTTTTCTTTATCGCTGTCAATCCAAGCACCAACAAAAGTTTTTAAACCTTTTTCATGTGCGATTCTAGGTACTTCTTCATTCCCACAAGAACAAGAAAAAGTTCTTATCCATTTAGTATGAGGTCTAATGATTTCTAGACGTGTCGCAATTTGCTCTTGAGTAATAACTGATTTAACACTTGGATCCTGTCCATCTAAGTAAGGACTAAAGCTAATTCCATGAACTTTATCTAGTAGTATGTTTTTCATTTTTTCTTCAAGTAATTCTACATTATCGCTTATCTTTGATTGTTTATTGAGTAAATATCTATTTACATTTAAATACTTCATATCTTTTCTAGGTTTTGACATACATACACCTCCGTTATTATATATAGAATATAAGAAAAAAGAGATATTTTCAAGTATTATCGAAAACATTTTCGTTGGCCATACGGTGTACAAAGAGTGTAATCAAAATTTTTAACTTTTTTAATATAGGTTGAAGG
>JBFFKS010000194.1:0-3611 GCA_041555275.1 Xianfuyuplasma sp.
CCTGGACATATTCGTGAACAGTGGGCTGCACTTGGTGTTAGCGTCGATTATGATAAAGAGCGCTTCACATTAGACAGTGGATTAAATAAGGCCATCACTGAAGTATTTATTAAATTATTTGAAAAAGGCTTAATCTACCGTGGTGAACGAATCATCAACTGGGACCCACAAGCAAAAACAGCCCTAAGTAATATTGAAGTTGAACATAAAGAGTTAGAAGGTGCTTTCTACTATTTTAAATATGAGCTAGAAGATGGAAGTGGTGCACTAGAAATCGCCACAACTCGTCCAGAAACAATGTATGGAGATACTGCGTTAATGATCCATCCTGATGATGAAAGATATACTTCATACCTTGGTAAAAAAGCATATATTCCTGGAACAAAAAGACTTATCCCAATAATTGCGGATAGTTATGTAGATATGGAATTTGGAACAGGATGTGTGAAAGTAACTCCTGCTCATGATCCAAATGACTTTGAAGTCGGAAAAAGACATCATTTAGATATGCCTTTATGTATGAATGAAGATGGATCAATGAATAAACTTGCACATAAATATGAAGGTATGGATCGATTTGAATGCCGTAAAGCATGTGTAAAAGATCTAAAAGAAATCGGACTATGCACAAAAGTTGAAAAGTTAATCCATAATGTAGGTCATAGTGAAAGAACTGGTGTTATAGTTGAACCTCGTCTTTCAAAACAATGGTTCGTTAAAATGGAACCACTTAGTAAACAAGCAACTGAATTATCACAAGTTGAATTTATTCCACCTCGTTTTGAAAAAACATTCTTACGTTGGATGGACGGAACATTTGACTGGTGTATTAGTCGCCAATTATGGTGGGGACATCGAATCCCAGCATGGTACCGTGGTGAAGAAATTCATGTCGGAAATGAAGCACCAACAGGTGAAGGATGGAAACAAGATGAAGATGTCCTAGATACTTGGTTTAGTAGTGCTTTGTGGCCTTTTAGCACATTAGGATGGCCAGAGGAAACTGAAGATTTTAAACGTTATTATCCGAACGATGTCATGGTTACAGGATATGATATTATCTTCTTTTGGGTTGCACGAATGATTTTCCAAGGTTTAGAGTTCACAGGGGAATCTCCATTCAAACAATGTTTAATTCACGGATTGATTCGAACAGCTGATGGAAGAAAGATGTCAAAATCACTTGGGAATGGTGTCGATCCTCTTGAAATAAAAGAAAAATATGGGATTGATACACTACGTTATTTCTTAACAACAAACAGTGCTCCAGGTATGGATTTACGTTTTGAAATTGAGAAAGTGGAATCCAGTTGGAATTTCATTAATAAACTGTGGAACATCTCAAGATTCACATTGATGAATCTTGGTGAATTTACAATTGATGATGTTGAAATTGATACAGATGAACTAACATTAGCAGATAAATGGATTTTAGCAAAATTACATAATACGATTAAAGATATGGATTATAATTACGATAAATTTGAGTTTGGCGAAGCAGCACGTAGTATACACTCATTCAGTTGGGAAGATTTCGCTGCATGGTATGTCGAAATTGCTAAAATTTCACTAAATACAGAATCTAAAAAAGACATCAATCGTACAAAGTCAATCTTGTCATATGTTTTACTAGACATTATGAAGTTATTACATCCATTTATGCCATTTGTTACAGAAGAAATCTATCAACAAATACCACATCTAGAAGAATCAATTATGATATCTAGTTGGCCTGAAGCGATTGAAGAATTTGAGAATGATCAAGCGGTAAGAGATTTCGAGATGATTCAGGAAATGATAAAAGCAATACGAAATGTTAGAGCAGAATACAATGTTGCTCCAAGTAAAGCAATTGATGTCATAATCAAACCTGCTAATGAGCAAATAGAGACAATATTAAAAGAAAATATGGAAATATTAAATAAATTTATCAATCCAAACAAACTTGAATTCACTACTAAAATTAGTTCGGATACTGAAGTTGTTTCGATTATTCTAAATGATCTAGAATTGGCATTGCCTTTAGGGAGTCTTGTCGATCTAGAACAAGAAATTGAACGATTAAGTAATGAACTAAAAAAACTGGAAGGTGAAATAAAACGTGGAACAGGAATGTTAAACAATCCAAACTTCACCAATAAAGCACCTGAAGCTAAAGTCAACCAAGAAAAAGAAAAACTCGCAAATTATAAAGAGCAATATACACTAGTGCAAGCTAGATTGGAGTCGTTACAAAAATAATGTTTAAAGATATTTCCACAGCTATAAACTGGATTGAATCGGTGAAACGATTTGGTGATAAATTAGATTTAACCCGCATGGAACTTGCGTGTGTAATATTAGGAAATCCTCAAAACAACCTAAATGTTATTCATATTGCAGGGACAAACGGGAAAGGATCAACAGTATCGTATTTGAAACATATCCTACTTGAACAAGGTTATAGTGTAGGGACTTTTACAAGTCCCTACATTGTTAGATTTAATGAGAGAATCACGCATAATTATAATGATATATCTGATAGTGAGTTACTAAAATATATCAATCGAATATATCGATTGCATAATGAAGTGTTGGAACAATTTAATGAAGTGATTACATTCTTTGAAATTATTACATTAATCTCATTCTTATATTTTAAAGATTTAAAACTAGATTACGTTATATACGAAGTTGGTCTTGGTGGACGATTAGATGCTACTAACATTGTGAAACCAATTATTGGAGCAATTACATCAATCAGTTTTGATCATATGAGTGTTTTGGGAAACACACTTGAAGAAATTGCTTTAGAGAAACTTGGCATTGTGAAAGACAAAATGCCGCTTGTAACAGCAATTAATCAACAAGAGCTAATTCCTGTATTTAAAGATTTTTGTAAATCTAAAAATGCGGAACTAACAATTGTAAATCGAAATGAAGTAACTGATGTTAAATATGGTTCGCGTACTAACTTTAAATATAAAGGAGAACAATATCAAATTGCAATGCTTGGAAATCATCAAGTTTACAATGCATCACTTGCAATTGAAATTCTTCATCAACTTCAATTAAGAAATCAAATTCATATTGATTTGGCAAACCTGAAAACAGGATTGCTAAATACTTATTGGCCTGGGCGTATGGAGTTATTTGGGAATGTTGTTCTGGATGGTGCACATAATATCGGTGGAATGAAAGCTTTAAAGGAATCTGTTCAATCTTTGTTTACCGGAAAATACATAAAAGTATTATTCACATCAATGGCAGATAAAGAATACTTTGATAACATTCAAGTAATTGAAACATTTGCCAATGAAATACATTTTACTCAGTTTGATTATCCACGATGTGAGACCGCTGAAAACCTATACAACGTTTCATCGTTCAAAAACCGTTATTTACACAAAGATGCATTGAAGGCATTAAGTGAATTAAGGAAATTAAAGAATAATGAAGTATTAATTATCACTGGTAGTTTGTATTTTATTAGTTATATAAGAAAATGTTTATAAAAGACTCTGAAAAAGGGTCTTTTTTTTGAGTAAAGAAATTACTACAGAAGTAATATAGTTTTAAGGAGTGATTAAAACATGTTTATGATTAGAGAAATGCCAAAGCAACAGAGACCA
>JBFFKS010000195.1:0-3579 GCA_041555275.1 Xianfuyuplasma sp.
AAACCCAGAATATTTAGTGGATAAAAAATACATTACTCCACTAATTGAGTTTATAAAAACCTAAAACAAAAGCACTTTAATTTAAAGTGCTTTTTCTTCTAAATAGTCTTCAATAGCTACTGCAGCCATTTTACCTTCACCAATAGCCCATTTGATTAAACTTTGTCCTCGTCTAGCATCACCACAGATGAAGACATTTTCTTTATTTGTTGTAAAAATGTTTGTATCTCGATTATGTTTTGATCTATCTAGTTCTACATCGAAGGCTTCAAGAGCTTCTTTGATTGGACCTAAGAATCCAATTGCAACAAATACTAAATCAGCATCTATTTCACATTCTTCATTTTGAAACTCAAGTTTTGTTCCATACTCATTTCTAATAATTTCACATTTGTCAGTTAATAATTTTGAAACTGTTCCATCTTTTTCAATAAACTTAACTGCTGTAGATTGGTATTGCCTAATTTCATCTTCATTGAAATCATAGTAACTTTTCTTTCGATCTTCAGTTCTTGCATTTATTTCTAATTGTTTTACACTTACTGCCCCTTGGCTTATCGCTGTAGCAACACAATCGTTTGCAGTATCTCCGCCACCAATAATAACAACATTTTTATCTTTTGCATTAATTTTTAGTGGTGAACCATCAAGTAAATGTTTTGTATTGTCAGTTAGGTATTCTAAAGCAAAGTAAATATTGTTTAGATGTCTACCATCTATTGAAATATCTCTTGCATGTTCGGCTCCTGTTGCAAGTAAAACTGCATCAAATTCTTTAGAAATTTGTGATGCAACGTCTTCTTTTGTTACATTTGTATTTAGGATAAACGTAACACCTAAGTCTTCTAGTACTTCGGCTTTTTTCAGGATGTTTTTCTTGTTTAGTTTCATATGGGGAATACCGTACATTAAAATTCCACCAGGTCGGTCTGCTTTTTCATACATTGTTACCGAATAACCATCTTTTACCAGTATTTGAGCGGCTGCCATTCCAGAAGGTCCAGTCCCAACTATAGCGATTTTTTGCTTCATTCTTCATCTTCCCTTCTATTTGTAAATTTATCAAATAGTTCACTTCATTATAGCACACAAAAATGATATAACAAACTAACATTATAATATTTTTATTATGATTAAAAAGAAAGAGATTAGATCGAGTCTAATCTCTTCATTTATTTTATTATATTATTCATTGTGTCTTAGTGCTTCAACAGGATCTTTTTTTGCTGCCATACTAGATGGAATTAATCCGGCGATAAATGTTAAAGCAACGCTAATTAGTACTAAATAAATTCCGTGGTCTATTCTTAAAGAAGCCACATTTTTCATATCAATAACTCTTTCAAGAATAATGTTAATAGGGATACTTAGAATAAGTGTTGTGATGACACCTATAAGACCTGCAAGTAATCCAACAATGAAACTTTCTGCGTTAAACACTCTTGAAATATCTCTTTTTCTTGCACCTAAACTTCTTAAAATACCAATTTCTTTTGTTCTTTCAAGAACACTTATGTAAGTAATAATCCCAATCATAATTGATGATACTACTAAGCTGATTGCAGCAAATGCAACAAGCACAACACTAATACTTCCAATTACTGTGCTCATGATACTTGTAATCATTTCTGCTAAATCGGAATATAAGATTTGATTATCTTCGCTCAAATCTTTATTATATGCATCTAGATAATCGATTATTTCACCTTTTTCATCAAATGATTCAGGATAAATACTAATTAATAATGGAGTTTCCATACATCCTGCTGCATGCTTTTGCATATTTAAGGCATTTGTTTGATCAGGATTCATACTAGATGTATCTGTGTCTCTTAAGACAACACATGTGTCTGAATCTTTATTATTATCTATATAATCTAATTCTAAATTATCATGATAGAAGATTCCTGAAGTATCAGTTTCTAGTCCATCAGGGTCTGCTTTTAGCACTCCTGTTACTGTCAATACTGTACCATTTAAATATGTTGTGTCATTAACAACTTGAACAATATCCATCCCTTCAACTGTATACGTAATATCATCTGAATTCGCAACGACTATTTCAGTTCCTAGTACCTCACTAAAATCAATTGCCACATTAGGATCAAGTCCCAGGAACTCTAGAATATTTCCATCAATCTTGTTATATTGATCAACTACAATAACAACTCCTTTGTCATCCGTTGGTAATACACCTGCTACGAGATTATATTGTCCATCTATATATGAAGTGTTATTCGATAATTCACTAAAATTTACATTACTTGCATCACTTGTGTTGATGACATTATTTTGTTTTGTCATCATCAATAATGATACCCCATAATTATATTGAATCGATGACACTAAGTCTTGATTAATATTGTTTATGTAATCAACATATGCTTGATCGATAACATTATAGTGTGCTTCAGATTCACTATCATATACCGGATCAAACTCCGATGTAAGATTTTCACTACCATCATCGTTATCACGGAAACCTGGAGGACCACCTCTAAAATTGAACATTGGTGTTTCTGATATCGTAATAGGCAATGTTGACAATGTTTCTGTTTCTAATGTCGATAGTTGGCCATTAAATCCATTAGATATAGCTAATACGAGTGCTACACCAATGATTCCTATACTTCCTGCAAATGCAGTAAGCAAGGTTCTACCGAATTTTGTTTTCAGATTGTTAAATGACAATTTTAAGGCAGTTAGAAAACTCATTGAAGTTTTAACAGCATCATAATTATCTTCTTCATCATGAAGTTCATCAGGTTCACTTGCCTCTAGAACCTTCCCATCTCGTAAACTCACTAATCTTGTTGCGTATAACTCAGCAATTTCATGATTATGAGTTACCATTATCACTAATTTCTCTTTGGAAATCTCTCTAATTAACTCCATTACCTCTTTACTTGTTTTTGTATCTAGCGCACCGGTTGGTTCATCGGCTAAGATTACATCTGGGTCGTTGACTAAAGCTCTTGCTATAGCCGCTCTTTGCTTTTGTCCACCACTTAGTTGAGAACTTCTTTTATGAATTTGATCTCCTAGTCCAACCTGTGTTAATACTTCAATTGCTTTTTCTTTTCTTTCACTTGCTGATACACCACTTAGTGTCATACCCATCTCAACATTCTCTAGTATTGAAATATGATTAATTAAGTTATAACTTTGAAAAACAAAACCAACAGAGTTATTTCGATATGCATCCCAATCAGATTCTTTAAATTCTTTTGTTGATTTACCATTAATCAGTAAATCCCCAGAAGTGTATCTGTCTAATCCACCAAGTATATTTAACATTGTTGTTTTCCCACAACCAGATGGACCAAGAATCGCTACAAACTCACCAGGTCTAAACCTTAATGATGCTTTGTCTAAAGCTTTTGTTGTTATTTCACCAACTTCATATATCTTGGTTACGTCTTTAATTTCTAACATTATATTCCTCCTCAACGACATCTTGTCACTTTATAATAGCACAATCCTACATTTTGATGTGAAAGAACTGTGAAAATAAAAAATGGATTATGTGAAGATATCTAGTATCTAAATTTTTTTGAATATTATCATTTTTTTCCTCTA
>JBFFKS010000196.1:0-3573 GCA_041555275.1 Xianfuyuplasma sp.
CCAGTCCATTCCCACTCACCGTCAGCAGTTGTACCTGCTCCTGTACGTTCAAGTACAACAACCCATACACCACTAGTTAAAGTTGCAATAGGATCATCAACACCTAAAGCAGCACCATCAGTAACATTGTCATAATAACTTGAGTCAAAACTACTTACATACTCTGACAAATGATACCATTCTAGTGCAGTTCCATCATTACAAGTTTCTTGTTGACAGTAAAGTTTTGCCGCATTCTCAACTTGAATTGCGTCATTATAAACTCCACCTTTTTCAGTATTAGAGATAATCCCACCAACTGCAGGGATAGCGAATGCACTTATAATTCCTAATACAACGATTACGATTAATAATTCAATTAAAGTAACACCTTTATTATTCATATATCTTCCTCCGTTTTTTTTTATATTTAATTTACTTACTGTAAATAATATAACATCTTTATTATTGCAAAGTCAATGATTTTAGCTAAAATATATTTAATTAGTCAATGTGGTTTTTCCACATATTTTTTATACTTGTGCGGTGATAGTTAAACTTGGTAACATAATAGCGAGTATCATTACCATAACAACACCGAAAATAAAAATCATGAGTACTGGTTCTATCATTTTTCGAACGCGGTCGACTTTAACTCCACTGTCCTCATCATAGAATGTTGATAAGTTTTTAAGCATTTGACCTAAGTCTCCAGTTTTCTCACCAACACTAATCATTCTTGTAAATACCACTTCTACTGCATAGTGTCCTTCAAATGCAGTGCTAATAAAATCTCCAGCATTTACATTTTTTTGAGCTTCAATAATTAGTTCTTTATATATTTGATTTTGAAGTACATCGTAAGTTTGGACCAAGCATTCTTGTAGAGGTACATGATTATTTAACATTTGTGATAGTGTAGCCGCTATTCTGGACAGGTTATTTAATTTAACAATCGCACCAATTAGCGGGGTCCTTATTGCGATAATAGATAAAATTCTTTGGAATTTTTTAGATTTCTTCAATAAGGTTACAAATAACGCAACAAATGCAATAGCTCCAATAATCAACATAACAGCATTTGCAATTATAAAGTTACCTGTAGTAATAAATGCAGCTGTTATTGCTGGCATCTCAGATCCTTCAATAGAATCAAACATACTTTGCATATTTGGCATTACAGCGACCATTATAAAGATTGCTACAGCAAATGCTACCCCAATATAAATAGCTGGCATCATCATTGTTGATTTGATTGAGTTTCTGATTTTAAACTGTGACTCAAAATAGTTTACTATTTCCTTTAGTGCTCCACGCAAGTCACCAGTTTTTTCCCCAACCTGAACCATCGATATTAAAATCTCTGGAAAATCAAGTGGGTACTCTTTATATGCATCGGCTAATGTTGTACCACTGTTTACCTCAAAGTAAATACCATACATTATCCTTCTTACTCTTTTATCTGTTTGTTGTGTTGCCAAGATTTCAGATGCCTCATTTAATTTTACACCAGCATTTAATAGAGAACCTAATTGGCGTAAATAGAAAATTAAATCTCTTTCTTTAATTGTTCTACCAAAACTAATCCTGTCTAATTGTCCCATCAATGATTTTTGTTGGAACACTTCAATTGGCTTTAATCCTTTTTCTTGCAAGAATTTATCAACCATCATCTTATTTGGAGCTTCTGTAGAACCTTTTATGATTTTTCCATCTTTTAACCGTCTAGCTCGATATTTATAATCAAAAATTTTCATGATATCACACTCCTAGTCTAAGTTAATACGCATTACTTCTTCTAATGTCGTTTGTCCTTCTTGAACTTTTCTTAAACCAGCTTCAATTAATAGTTTAGTCCCATTTTTTCGTGCTTGATCAAGGAGTACATATTCATGTTCTTTATTTGATACTAAACGAATAATATCTTCATTTACATCAAGGATTTCAAAAATAGCTGTTCGCCCTTTATATCCTTTGTTACCACAAATATCACATCCATGAGCCATTCGTACTTTTTCAATTTTCATGTCATTTCGTTCAAATATTTCTATTTGTGAAGCAGTTGCATCTTCTACGGTCGAACAGTGAGGACATACAACTCTAACAAGACGCTGTGCTACAACTCCACTTAGTGACGATGCAACTAAGAAATCATCAATACCCATATCAATTAAACGTGTGATTGTTTTTACAGCACTATTCGTATGAATTGTACTTAAAACTAAATGTCCAGTTAAAGATGCTTTTACTGCGATTTGAGCAGTCTCTGCATCACGTATTTCCCCAATCATTATAATGTTAGGATCTTGACGTAAAATTGAACGTAATGCATTCGCAAATGTAAAGTTTATATCAGGATTTACATTTACCTGATTTACACCTTCTAATTCAATTTCCACTGGATCCTCAACTGTAATGATATTTACATCATCTTTATTTAATTGATCAAGTGATGCATATAATGTGGTGGTTTTCCCAGAACCTGTCGGTCCAGATACAAGAACTACACCATTTGGTCGATGAATTAATTTTTCAAATATTCTTCTTTCATCATCAGATAATCCCAAACGATCAAGTCCCTTAGAGTCTCTTGAAAGGTCTAGGACACGCATAACACACTTTTCTCCACGTACAGTTGGCAAAGTTGAGATACGAAGGTCGATAGGTCTACCTTCGATTACACTTTTAATGCGGCCATCCTGTGGAGATCTTGTGTCTGTAATATCCATGTGAGACATAACTTTAATACGTGAAATCAATTTGGCTAATATAACTTTTGGCAATGTTCTTTCAGTACCTAAAACACCATCAATACGATAGCGAATTTTAAATTCAATGTCCGTTGGATCAATATGAATATCTGATGCTCCAGATTTAACGGCAGTTAATAAGATTTGATTAACCAGCTGAATAATTGGCGATTCATTTTGATCTTCTTCAGTATTTGTAAGTAATTCCTCGTAGAATTTCTCGTCTTCTTGCTTTTTCTCTTTTACTTCAATACCTAAAGATTTTAATGTTTTTGAGAAACCGTAGTATCTTGCAATTGCAGTATCGATATCATTTTGTGTAGCAAGTACAGTCTCAACATTCATACCTGTTCTTAATCGAACATTTTCAATTGTAGGAAAATCAAGAGGATCGTTCGTTGCAATAACAATCCTTCTACCACGAATATTGATTGGCATAATTTTTGCTTTTGTAACAAATTCTTCATCTAATAGCTTTAACACTGATTCATCAATGTATAATAACTGAAGATTTACTCTTTTTATTCCTAATGAAGCTTCCAAGGCATCTACTATCTGTGAATCATTACAATAACCAAAACGAATTAACGCTTCACCTATTTTTTCACCTTTTGATCTCTTGCGAAGAGCTTCACTTATTTGTTTTTCTGTAACTACGCCCTGCTCATAAAGCACATCCCCGAGACGTTTTTGTACATTCCTTGCCATGTAATCACTTCCTCAATTATTACGGTTCGTAAATTATTTCTTTGATTGGTGGGTAAAATTCAAATAAAATTTGTTTGTCATAAATCACAGTCCCGTAAATATCAGTAACCGTTCTTACAACTTCAATGATAGCTCC
>JBFFKS010000197.1:0-3571 GCA_041555275.1 Xianfuyuplasma sp.
TAAAGGATATTCGGTTATAACTTTATCACCAATTATAAATGACTCGTTATCAATAATTTTTTCTACTTGGTACTTGCGATATTCAATCGTTCTATTTTTATCAATATTAAACAGCTCTTCTTCATTGTTAATATTTTTGAACATATCTATATCTTCAAGGTATGGTGCAACTTCCTTCTCACTAATGTAAAAGGTATTTAGTTTTCGTACCATATTTTGAAAACCATACTCCTCATTTTTGATTAATTGCTCGATTTTTGGAACGATACTTTTATTATAAATTGCGTTAAAGGGTTCTACGAAATTATGATATTGTGTAACGTAGGCATCATGATTATCCAATTTTGTAATCAAATATTGAATAAACTCGGTATTGATATAAGGCATATCGCAAGCCAGACAATAGTTGTATTCATTTGATGAATTGATTAATCCTGAATGGAGACCAATAATTGGAGAATGACCATCTAATATATCATTTACAGCCAAAACGTCCAAATCTTTATAGTGATTAGGATTGGTTGTCACAACAATGATTTCATCAAATATTTTTTGTAGTTTTTTTATTTGCTTATGTACTAAAAATTCATTATCTACTTTTATTAATTCCTTGTTGTATTTCATTCTTGACGATTTACCTCCTGCGAGGATAATGGCAGAGATATTCATTAGGTAATCTTCTCAACAATCTGACAAGAAGCAACTTTTAACTCAGGGATATCACAAGTTGGATCTAGCTCTGTATTTGTTAGTATATTTGCTCCATCAGCGAAATGGAATGGCATAAATACAACGTAATCACCTATTTTTTCTGTTATGTGCACTTCAGCTGTTGTTTTACCACGACGAGACTTCACGAATACTTCTTGCATATTACTTAAACCATAATTGTCAGCTGTTCTTTGATTTATTTCAATAAAGTTAACAGGAACTATTTCATTGATTTCTTCATTTTTATCAGTCATTGTTCTTGTATGGAAATGATATAAAACGCGTCCTGTTGTTAAAGTCAA
The DNA here is from genome assembly GCA_041555275.1 of Xianfuyuplasma sp. GTDB lineage: Bacteria > Bacillota_I > Bacilli_A > Izemoplasmatales > Izemoplasmataceae > Xianfuyuplasma. The sequence continues at coordinate 1,014 of JBFFKS010000197.1, forward strand.
TGGGTATTCCTCGTCAGGTAATTCTTTTGCACCAAAATAATCTACAGGAGTAAATAAACCTTTACCTCTACTAAATGATCCTTCGTGAAGATATTTAGTACCTGGATGATTTTTGTCTTTTACAGGCCATTGTAAACCAAGATCTTTGATTCTATCATAATTTACTCCGTTATAAATCGGAGTTAGTTCAGCAAGTTCATCCATTATTTCTTTTGGATTTTTAGTGTTTTGATGGTATCCAAGAAGATTCATTAGTTCTTGGATAATCACCCAGTCAGGTTTACTATCTCCAATTGGTTCTATTGCTTTATGAACCATTTGAATTCGTCTTTCAGTATTTGTGAAAGTACCCTCTTTTTCTGCGAAAGAAGAAGCAGGTAAAATCACATCTGCAAATTCTGCAGTTTCTGTCATAAATATATCTTGAACTACTAAAAATTCAATCTTATTAAATGCTTGTTTAACGTGATTTATATCTGGATCGCTTACGATTGGATTTTCTCCCATAATATACAAAAATTTAACTAGATTATTATAAGCACCATTAATAATGTGAGGTAAACTTAATCCAACTTTGTCACTAAGTTTAGTACCCCATGCTTTTTCGAATTTTAACTGGACTTCTTTATCGAAAACTTTTTGATAACCAGGATAGTTATTTGGTAAAGAACCTGCATCACAAGCTCCTTGTACGTTGTTTTGTCCTCGTAATGGATTGATTCCTGAAGATTCTTTTCCCACATTACCACACATCATCGCAAGGTTTGCGATTGCTTTCACATGATTTGTTCCATTTGAATGTTGTGTTACTCCCATTGCATAATAGATACCAGCTTTCTCTCCACTTGCGTAAATTCGTGCTGCATCTATAATGTCTTGTTCTGTACATCCACATATTTCTGCACATAACTTAGGTGGGTACTTCTTAACGATTTCAATCATTTCGTCAAAACCTTCTGTTTTTTCTGAAATGAATGCTGAATCATAAAGCTTTTCATTATAAATAACATTCATCATACCATTTAATAATGCTACGTTGGTTCCAGGCATTATTTGGACAAATAATTCTGAATCTTTTACAAGTTCAATTTCTCTAGGTTCAGCAACAATTAGTTTTGCACCTTTTTTTACTGCTTGTCTCATAAAGTTTGCAATAACGGGATGTGTTTCTGAGGTGTTTGATCCAATCACAAAAATAACATCATGATTCTTAACCTCTCCAATACTATTTGTCATTGCACCACTACCTAATGTAGTTGCTAATCCGCTAACAGTTGACGCATGACAAAGTCTAGCGCAGTGATCAACATTATTTGTACCAATGACTGCTCTCATCATTTTTTGGAATAAATAGTTCTCTTCATTTGTGCATTTTGCACTTGCAAGTCCTGCAAAAGCATTCGGGCCAAATGCTTTTTTGGTTTCTTTAATTTTACTTACTATTAAGGTATATGCTTCTTCCCACGATGCTTCCTCAAACATACCATTTCTTTTAATAAGTGGTTTTGTTAAACGATTTGGATGATTAATATATTTGAAAGCGAATTTACCTTTAACACATAATAAACCTTCATTTGGTATTGCATTTACTGGATCTACTCTAACTACTTTGTCGTCTACAACAACCAAATCCATTTGACAGCCAACACCACAATAAGAACATGTGGTTTGCGTATTATTTGTATCTGCATTTTTATATTTGAATCTACTTTTTTCCATTATTGCACCAGTAGGACAAATGCTGACACAGTTTCCACAACTGACACAATCCGAATAATCCATTCCTTGATCATAAGCAAACGAGATAAAAGAGTCTTTTCCTCGATTATTGACACTTAATGCACTAACACCAACCAAATGTTCACATACATTGACACATTTATGACATAAAATACATTTTGTTTGGTCAAGATAGAAAAATTTATTTGAATCATCTATTTGATAATCTCTAACAGGTCTTGCGTATGCTTTTTCACTAGGGATATCGTATAAATACATATAATCTTGTAATTTGCATCGTGAGTTTGCATCACAAACAACACAATCATTTGGATGACTAGACCATAATAATTTCAAAACGTCTTTCTGAGCTTCTAGTACGTTATCACTATTTGTTTCAATAACCATTCCTTCTGACGGGAACAATGAGCAGGAAGTAGATAGTTTATCTTTGTTTCCATTTACTTCAACCAAACACATACGACAACTTGCTTCTCCGAGGATTCTTTCATCATGACAAAATGTAGGAATAAAGATACCTTCTGCTTTGCAAAATTCTAGAATAGTCATAGTTTGGTCTATTGTATATTGATTTCCATTGATGGTTATATTTATATGTTTATTCATTAGTACCACCATCCTTTAATTTTGCATCAAACTGTTCTCTAAAATATCTTAGTGCAGAGAAAATGGGATTTGGAGCTGCTTGTCCAAGACCGCATAATGAAGCTTTCTGCATTAATTTTCCTAAATTAATCATATCACTAACTGTTTTTTTAGTAGCAGTACCACTCTCAATTTGGTCCAAAAAATCATACATGATGCTTGTACCTTCACGA
>JBFFKS010000198.1:0-3535 GCA_041555275.1 Xianfuyuplasma sp.
ACATACATGATTCCATCATAATTATTTGCAGAAAAATCAAGAAAATATGATTCTGTGTATAGTAAATAAAAGAACATTATATATAATAGTCTCATTGAATGAACACTAATAATCTTTGCATAACTAGCAAAATCTTTGTTGCTATGTCTTTTAATGAATCCATAAATGAATACACCTAAACTTGTTAAATAAATGATTACTGTAAATGGTAATACAAATACATTAAGATTTCCAAACCAATCATCAAAAAATACGAGATAGATAGGTACTGCACTCAAAATTAGAAAGTAGAATAAGATATATGCATACGGTTCATATTTCGGATGTTTATCAACATAATTTGAGTCTAAATCTAGTTTTTGAAGAATTCTTGTAGATACTGTGTACATTGATCCTAAATATATAAGGTAGATTATAAATGGATAGGGATTTAATGCGGATATCGTTAGACTAAACCAAACTAAAACCGCAACAATCACAGTGACACTTCTATTCAAATAAACATTACCTCTTGAAAAACTTATTACTCGTGTAATAGTGAAAATCGAGAAAGAAAATTGAAATATCAAATACGCAAAGACAGCAATTAATGTCATTACACCTAATCCAAAGTCACCATCAAAAATCATTTCATATCCATTATAGAGTTGATTATCATTAAAGAAAGGTAGAAAGGCAACAAAAATCATAAAAAAGGACATAGTGATTTTTATAATTTCTTTATTAATATTATTTCCTGGTTTTTGCGAACTTTTTTCTGTATTTTTTTCACCTGCTAATATCTCATCTATGGAAAGTTGATAATACTTACTTAAACTTTGGAGAGAAGAGAGGTCAGGTAAGCTTTCACCTTTTTCCCATTTGCTCACAGCTTGATGTGAAACATTACATACATTAGCAATCCCTTTTTGTGATAGTCCCTTACTTATCCGCAAGTCCTTTATAAAACATCCGATTTTTGTATTGTCCATGTTCTACCTCCCACTCATATTATATTCACATGATAGTTGAATACACAAGATACTGTAACTAGAATGTTGTCAACTATTAGTTGAAACATAGTAGTTAAGGCCTTAATATACTGTATAGTTTACTATAATATTTATCATTTTTTATTGACTTACCTTGAATATTATAACATGAACAATAAAAAAACGACACAAAGGTCGTTTAATTTCATGGTCTATTATCTAGATCTTGGAAAGATTCTAGTTGCATTAAAAACCATTCTTTCGTGTTTTCAATACCAGTTTGTGTTTCTAATAAATCAAGGAATTCATCTATCGTTGCAACTTTACCATCGTACATGTCAAAATATACCGATAATATTTCCACAAACAAGTCTATATCGCCTTCTAAGAAGGTATCAATATAATAATCAATCATTGTAGGTCCGTGGTAGTAAATCAAGTAGCCATACAATTCATCCATTTCATCAACAGTACGTAAAGATGATAATCCTTGAGCTGATTCGAATCGATCGTTTAAACTTTCTTTTAAACTAGATCTATATTCCAAAGAACCATTATACCCATCCATTCCATATAAATACCGATAATATAATGCTGATCCATAGGTTGTAAGTGCTTCATCTAGAAAAGATTCATCAAATTGATCGTTACCCACCATTGAATAGAACCATTGATGCAATACTTCGTGAACAACAGTACCTTCACTTATCTCACTAGAGCAATAAATAATTCCACTACTTTCCATTCCAAAAATACGACCGTATTCCAGTGTGAAATGGTCATAATAATATTCACCCAGAAGATCCTCAAAAACATAAAAACTGTCTTCTAAGTATTGGAAGGAATTTTCTACTTCAACGGTTGTTAAGTTTCGAATAGAATAGATTTCAAAATCTATGCCATTTATTGTTCGATTATAAACACTATATGAGCTAGAAGCTGAAAAGGAAAAATCGCGAGCACTAAACAACTCATAATCACTAATCAGTCTATTCCTTTTTACCTCGCTATTTACTTCTTTTCCTGAAGCAGCAATTAAAAAACTATCAGGGACATTGATTGAGACATAGTAGTTTCCTATTTCATTATAATAGGTTTCCCCATGAAATGAATATAATTCAGTATTCCATCCAGAATCATCATACATTGCTACAAAAGGATAAAAGAACATCACGTTTACATAGTCCTCTCCCCCATAAATTCTTCCGTCATCCCATAGAGAATATTCAATATCAAAAACAATCTCAATGACTTCATTCAAAGGAATTGATTTCTCTGTAGTAATATTAATAGAACCCTGATTGCTTACATCAATACTATAGGCTGATTCGTAATCTACAATACTCAAATCATTAATTTCATAGTTTGTGTTTTCTAATGATTCAGAAACGACAAAAGGATACATGTTTAAGAATAGAGAATTCAAATCACCAATCTCATTTTTATATTTAATACTTCCTGTCAATTCAATTCTAGAATTTTCAACATCCACATAGACATCTAAATCATATCTAGTTAGTGTACTATCTGGAGGTTCATTTTTAATAATTCCACTTTCCTTGCAACCACTTAGAAATGTCATAAAAACAACTAAAACGAGTACAATCGTTTTTTTCATAATTTCCACCTCACTTAAAACATATATACTAATTATACCACAAAAAAAAGAGTGAAACGCTAGGTTTCACTCAATCTGTTTCATCAAACATTTCATCTTTTACAACATAGATGTACCCGCGCCAGACATTTAGAAGTTGATCTAGCTTGTATTCTCTTCTAACATTCTCGTCAGTATACTCTGCAGGATCGTTTACTACTCCATACCATATTCCTTCGATTTCCTTAAATCCAATGAGTACTATCAAATGGCCACCAGGATATGCCATAATTGTACCCTCCAAATCAGAGATTGACGTTGTTTTAATCGAAAGAACCAATGGTGTATCCTCATTAATATACTTCATGATTGTCGCCAAATTATTCACATATTCTACACGTGAATATAGACCAGCAAAACCACCAGGATAGCTCGCATTAAATGTCCAGTTTCCATAGATACCTGCACCTTCATCAAAAACAATACCTGCAACATCTTGTTGTGATTCTAGGTGTTGGTAATATGTCATAATCATGGAAAGTGATGTTGGTGAACATATTGAGTTACCAATTACAGGAACGCTTAATTGTTGTCTTGGTGTTACGTCAATTATCTTCTCCGATAATACGGATGTATCAAAATTCCTATTATCACTAACTAATTTTGTAGTAACACTAATATTCTTTAATGCTGTTATTTCTGTTTCACTGTTTCGAAATACAACTTTTATTTTAAAACGATCAATATCATCTTTCTTTGTTACAATTGTATCAATGTATACTTTTGCGAATTCATCTTCTTGATTATCAAAAGATGCTTTATATGATTCTTTCCAATATCCTATTGTATAATACTCACTAAATCCCTCATTATTCCCAACGGAAAATAAGAAAGTAACAGCTGAATTATTATCTATTATTACGTTCCAAGAAGGAACCAATTCTTTATATGGATTAATAAAAAAGAC